>JAYSCE010000027.1:0-16048 GCA_041915035.1 Xanthobacter sp. | reverse complement strand
CCCCCGCCGCGCGCGGCCATGGCAAGAATTCCTGCGGGCGGTCACCGCTCCAGCGCTTCAGGACGTCCCATGGTTGAGCTCACTCTTCCGAAGAACTCGCAGGTCACGACCGGCAAGACCTGGCCGAAGCCGGCCGGCGCCAAGAAGCTGACCGAGTTCCGCATCTATCGCTGGAATCCGGACGACGGGAAGAACCCGCGCATCGACACCTATTATGTCGACCGCGAGGATTGCGGCCCGATGGTGCTGGACGGCCTGATCTACATCAAGAACAAGATCGACCCGACCCTCACCTTCCGCCGCTCCTGCCGCGAAGGCGTGTGCGGCTCGTGCGCCATGAACATCGGCGGTACCAACACCCTCGCCTGCACCAAGGGCATGGACGAGGTGCTGGTGAAGGGCGTGGTCAACATCTATCCCCTGCCGCACATGCCGGTGGTGAAGGATCTGGTGCCCGACCTCACCAATTTCTACGCCCAGCACGCCTCCATCGAGCCGTGGCTCCAGACGGACACCGCCGCCCCCGAGAAAGAGTGGCGCCAGTCCAAGGACGACCGCGAGAAGCTGGATGGCCTCTACGAGTGCATCCTGTGCGCCTGCTGCTCCACCTCGTGCCCGAGCTACTGGTGGAACGGCGACCGCTACCTCGGCCCGGCGGCCCTGCTCCAGGCGACCCGCTGGCTGAAGGACAGCCGCGACGAGCGCACCGGCGAGCGCCTCGACTATCTGGAAGACCCCTTCCGGCTCTATCGCTGCCACACCATCATGAACTGCGCCCAGGCGTGCCCGAAGAGCCTTAACCCGGCCAAGGCCATCGCCGAAATCAAGAAGATGATGGTCGAGCGCCAGATCTGACGCGCCAGGCATCTCCGGCTTTTCCGGGACCGCCCGCCTCACTGGCGCGGCGGTCCTTTTGTTTTCCGAAGGCTTCGCACCGCCAACGGCCATGGCCGCCATCATCGACCTCGCCCCCGTCTGCCTGATGTGGCAGTCCGGCCCGCGTTTCGGCTGATCTAGAGAGCCCCCGCCGGCGTTTTTCTCGCGCCGCGCCGAGCCCTTTTTCCGAGTTTTCCGCTAGCGAATCACGCGCGTCTTAAGGGCCGCGGGGCGCCGGTGCGCCGGTGCGCGTGCTTCTCAAAATGATAAATTATGTGTTAACGTTAATTTTACATGTGACGAAAAGTCCCCGGACAGGTTTAGTCGGAGAAGCAGCCATGTCGATCGTTCGCGCCGTCCTTCCCGCATTTGTCGCCTTCGCCCTGCTGTTCGGGGTCGTGACGCATCCGTCAGAGATGTTCGTCGCGCTCGGCAGCATCGTGCTCACGCTGAGCACCGCCAGCAGCATCATCTTCTTTGCCTTCGTGATTATGGCCGCGATCTTCGGCTTCGAGCGCAGCTCCGGCCGTCACATGGCTCCCGCCGCCGCGGTTCATGTGCATCGCTCGCTGCGTGACGAGGTGGCAGCCTGATCCTCGTTCAGGCGTCAGACCGCGACGACCGGGCGGAGGGCGCATCGAGGAGGCGTGCTGCCTTCGACCCTGTCTTGGCACCGCGATAAGAAGAATGAGGTGCCCCTCCCCGGCGCCAAACGCGCGCCGGGCGCCGTCACGGCCTGCAGGTGACGTAGGGCCAGGTGGCGTGCCGGTAGAAGGGATAGAGGTCGATGGCCTTCAGGCGACGCCACAGGTGGCTATCCGGCGGCGGACACAGGCGCTGCATCGCGCCAGTGGGGTTGCCGCTCCAGGAATCAGGAACGAACACCTTCACCGAGAACACGCCATCCTGCAGGAAGGGGTCCGGCGCCCACCAGCCTTGAGGCAAATTGTCCCTCATATAGGTCTTGATCGATTGGTAGGCATCGAACGGATAGGGATCGGTATCCGGCCGCATGATCGGGCGGGCACCGGGCAGGGGGTCGAGCCCCTGCATGGGCGATTGCGCCATGGCGTTTCCGCCCACGATCAAGAATCCGAACAGCTTGAGCAGGAGCATGGCGCACCGGCCCGCCGCGCGCGACCGACGCCCCGCGCGACAGGGCGCTGAGGACGCCGCCTCCGCCGCCCGCGCACTCCCCCCGCGAAGAACCATCCGCGCCATGATCCGTCTCCCGACCTTCTCCTGAAAGAGGTAGACGATTTGCGGCTGCTCGGGATATGCGGAAAGCAGGTCGGCGATGGTCGAAAACGCGCGAGCCCGCCAGGGTCCGGGTCTATTTCGGGGTTGCCGGGCGTGGTTCAATCCCGGCGTGGCCGGGCGCGACCGGTCATCGGCTCGACCGCGACGGATGGCACCCATCCGGTGCGGCCTGGTCGAACTGCAAGTCTTGATGCGGTGGACGGGCCGAGGCAGGCTCTGCCCGTTTTCTGCCGGTCGATCGCACCTGTCCTGTTTGGGCTCCTGGGGCGGAACCCGCGGTTCAGCCTCTTCGCTTCCCGCGGATTTTCATGACCTCGCTTTCCCTACGCAAATTTGCGCCGCTTCTCACCACCTACGGGGCCTACGCCGGCTCGATGATCTCCCGCGGGCTGGAGCTTGTCGGCAAGCTCGGCCTTTACATGTTCGGCGCGCGGGCGCTTGGCCTGCATGATTCCGGCTACTTCTTCCTTTGCCTCACCTGGATCGGACTGATTTCCACGGTGGCGCGCGCCGGCTTCGACAAGGCCGTCCTGCGGCACATGGCTGCGGAACTCGCGGTGGGGCGCGGCCGGGAAGCGCGCAAGGCGCTGCTGACCGGCGCCGCCATCGTCACCGGCGGTGGTACGCTGGCGACGCTGCTGACCGTCGCCCTCGCCGAGCCGCTCGCGGTCTACCTGTTCCACGATCCGCAGGTCGCGCATGCGCTGAGGCTCTCGGCCTACGCCATCCTGCCGCAGACCCTGTGCATCTTCGTCGGCTATGCGTTGGTAGGCTTCCACCGCGGGGCCGCGGGGCAGCTGGTGCAGAACGGCATCTGGCCGGTGCTGACTCTCGGCGCGCTGTTCGTTGGGGCCAATACGCTGGACAGCCTGCTCTATGCGCTCGCCGCCTCGCTCCTGGCGGCGACCGTGCTCGGCCTCGTCATGGTGGTGATGGACCGGTACCGCTTCCTCGCCACCCCGTCGCCCGATGCGCCCGCGGATGCCCTGCCCGCGCTGTGGCGCACCGCCATGCCGCTGAGCGTCGTGGAGGTGGTGCAGATATTCCTCAACTCGCTGCCGGTGCTGCTGCTGGCTGTGTTCGGCGAACCGTCGGCGGTGGGCGCCTTCTCGGTGGCGAACCGTATCTCCATGCTCATCTGGGTCGTGGCGAACTCCATCGGCACGGTTGCGGCGCCCTCGTTCGCTGCCCGTCACCGCCAGGGGCAGTGGGACGAGTTGCGCGCGCTCAACCGTCGGGTGCGCCTCGCCGTGGCGCTGTTCGGCACCCCCGTCGTCGCGGCCATGGTGTTCTTTCCCAAGTCGATCCTGAACCTGGTCGCGCCGGGGTTCGAGGTGGCCGGACCCGCGCTCATGGTCATGGGCCTCGGCCAGTTGGTGAACTGCCTCCTGCCCTGCCAGGACTTCATGCTGTCAATGACCGGCTACGGCGGCGTCCACCGCTGGCTGAACATCGCCCAGCTCGTGGTGTGCAGCGCGCTGTGCGCCGCGCTCATTCCCTTCTTCGGGATGATGGGCGCGGCCATCGCCACCGCCGTCTTCATTGCCCAGGGGGCCATCGGCACAACGCTCGCCGTGCGGCATCTGATGCCCAAGGCATTCTGAGACACGGACACGGGGGCTGAACGACCCATATTGACGTTGCGGTTAAAGCAAAATCAATTTCGCCAGTCGATTTTCATGATCGTCTGCGAAAACAGCGCGGGCGTGCCAGGTATGCGCAACGGGTCCGGGCGGCGGACCTGCCGGGCTGATGGTCAAGCAAGGTGATGCTGATGGGTATGGCGCCGGCCTCGGGGGCATCGGAGCAGTCGGAAAGGTTCATGGTGGTGCGCCAGGCGGACCAGACCGACGTCGACGTCGCTCCGGACGCAGGCTCCGGCGCGACCAACTTCACCCTGCGCGATTTCCTCATCGCGGCGTTCTACCATTACCGGATCATCCTGCTCGCCGCGGCCCTGCCGGCGCTGGTCGGCATCGTCGGCGCGCTCAGCGCCCGCACCGAATATACCGCCAGCAGCCTTTTGATGGTGATCGTGAGCCGCGAGGTCTCGACCGCCCAGAACGTCACCGACAGCGGTCCGAGCGTGCTCAGCATCGAGGGCCTCAAGCAGGTCGAGGCGGAGGTCCAGATCGTGCAGAGCGCGGAAGTCGCCCGCGCGGTGGTGGAGCAGATCGGCATCGACCGGCTGTTCCCGAAGGGCCGGCTTGCGACCCTGCTGGGCCTCGGCGGCTCCGACGACGACCTCGATCGGGCCATCGAGCGCTTGCAGGGCAGCATGCGCGCCGCCGTGCAGGCGAATTCCAACATCATCAAGGTGAGCTACACCAACGCCGACCGCGCGCTCGCCGTGGAAACCACCAACGCCATCGTCCACAGCTACCTGGCGGTGCGCCGCCGGACGCTCGAGAACCCCACCTCCAAAATTCTCGTCCAGGAAGTCCAGCGCTTCAGCAACGACCTGTCCGCCGTCGACAAGCAGATCGAGAGCCTCAAGAGCAAGGCCGGGATCATCGATTTCGCACAGGACGCCGTCCTCGCCGCCAACCAGGTCGACAGCATCATCCAGCGCCAACGCCAGGTGGGTGAACGCGAGGTGGCCGTGACGGCCCAGCTCGCCGAGGCCGAGAAGCAGCTCGCCGCGCTGCCCAATTCCGTGTTCGAGTTCGCCGAAAACACCAATGCGGTGCCCGGCGACGAGGATCCCAACACCCTCACCAAGCTGCTCATGGAGCGTGATCGTATCGCCGCCCAATATGCCCCGGGTAGCGTGCTGCTGCGCGAGCTGGACAAGCAGATTGCCACCGTCCGGGCCAAGATCAAGGTCCGCGAGGACCGCCGCTATGTGACCGACCGGGCCTCGCGCAACCCGCAGATCAACTATGTGCAGACCATGGTGCTCAGCCTCCGGGTCGAGAAGGATTCGCTCTCCCGCCAGCAGGTGGAATTGGTGGAGCAGCTCAAGGTGGCGCGTGAGCGCCTCGCCACCCTGCGCGCGGTGGAGACGCCGCTCATCGAGCTGAACCGGCGGCGCGACGCGCTCAACGACGGCTTCCGGGAATACCAGCGGCGCGCTGTGGCCGCCTCCATCGAGGAAGCGGCGGCGCAGTCGCGGCAGTCTTCGGTCCGCGTGGTTCAGGATGCCGGAGCGGCGGTGGTGAAACGCTCGCTCACCTTCCCGATTCTCGCGGGCGGCCTGTTCGCCGGCCTTCTCTTCGGCGCCGCCGCCGGCGCGTTGGCTTCGGCCATGCGAACCACCATGATTACACCGCACGAGGTGGAGAACCGGCTCGGCATCCCCGTCGTCGCCGTCTTCGACATGGACCCAGACGAAACCGAAATCGATCTCTCGGAACGGGCCATCGGCACCTGCGCCACAGTGCTGCTGGATGCCCGGGTGGATGGCGAGCCGGTCCACGTCTTCCACGTGCTCTCGCCCGATTTCGACGATTCCCTCCCGAAGTTCTCCCGCGATCTCGCCGAGGAATTCGCCGGCCAGCGCGGCCGTCGCACCCTGCTCAACGATCTCACCACGCCGCCGCCGCCGATCCCTTCCGTGCGGGACGTGGAGGTGCGCGGCGGCGTCGCCATGATTGGAACGCCGGTTCCGAACCTGTGGATGTTCACGGACGTGCAGCCCTCTCCTCTGCTCGACCTGCGCATTCCCATCTCCGACGCCCTCAGGATGACGATGGAGCTGAAGACCAGCTTCGACCACGTCCTGATCGCCTCCAACCCCACCGTGGCGACGCTGCTGAGCCAGCGTTTCTGCCAGGTCGCGGACGGCAACCTGGTTGCCATCCAGGCGGAGAGGACCCGCACGCCCGCCGCCTCTCACCTGGTCGGCCAGGTCACGGAATGCGGGGGTCTGCTGCTCGGCTCGGTCCTGTTCGGGCGACGCTACTACTTGCCGGACTGGCTCTATCACCGCACTTAAATACCAATAGTCGGGTTCGACCCCACCCTCCCGCACCGCGAATAAGCTGTCGTTAACCCTAACGAATTATAGCTTCCCTTGAAGTGTGGCGTCACAGCCGCCCCGTCTGCCTCCTCTTTGCTGGGGAGAAGATGGGGACAGGCTATCGCCCGACTCAAGCCGATGTTCATATTTTGCCAAGGGTCGGTTGATGCCGCGAGCTGGGGCTAAAGGGCGGATGAGGATCGGGCGTCCCGCGTGGAGCTTCCGCGCAGACATGTGCCGCCCGGCCGCGCGTGCCGCTGCCGGGATGCGCCGCGCGTCGGTCCTCCTCCTCATCGTGCCGCTCGCGCTGAATGGCTGCGCCGCCATTGCGACGTCGCAGAACACCGGGACGCCGCCCTTCACCACCGGCCACGAGCTGCGCTTTACTGAGACCAACAGCGACCGGTTCAAGCCCTGGACCGACCAGACCCCCGCCTACCGCCTCGGTCCCGGCGACAAGATCAAGATCAAGTATTTCCTCACGCGCGAGATGGACGAGGACCTGACGGTGAGCCCGGACGGCTCCATCGCGCCCCGCGCCATCGGCCAGATCCGCGTAGAGGGTTCGACGCTCTCCAGCGTGGAGAGCTACATCCGCACCGAATCCCGCAAGGAACTGGCCGATCAGAAGGTGGTCGTGGCGCTTGAGGAGGCGGTGTCGGCCAAGGTCTATGTCGGCGGCTCGGTGCCGCGGCCCGGGGCCTACAAGATCACCGACATGAACCTGAGCGCGCTCAAGGCCATCCTGCTTGCCGGCGGCTTCACCGACGAGGCGCGCACCGGTCAGGTCGCGCTGATCCGCCGTGGGCCGAAGAACGAGCCGATGCTGCGCCTCATCAACGTGCGCGACACCATCGAGACCGGCTTCGACGCAGACGACGTGCCGCTGATGAGCGGCGACATCATCTATGTCCCGAAGAGCTCCATCGCCGAGGTGGACCTGTGGATCGACCAGTTCATCAACAAGGTGGTGCCATTCCAGCGTAGCTTCAGCTACACGCTGGGCAGCTATTCGACGACCACTGCGGGCGGTATCGTGCCGTAAGATCAAAGCGGGTGCGCCAGCGACTTCGCGGCGGCCGCTTCTCCGATGCAGGCGTCCGGGCGCATCAGCGCACCGCCCGGGGCCATGCGGGATCAACGCGCGCTCCTGAAGCGAAGCCATGACGTCCTCCTCACCGTCCCCCGACATCCCGCCCTCCCCCCGCACAGTGCCGGCCACGGCCGCGCCGGAGAAGCCGTTCGAGGAAATCGTTTTCCTGCGGGTTCCCTTCTCCATCATCTCGTTGGATGAGGCCTGCCGCCTCATCGCCGCACGGCCACCGGGCGCGCCGCTCGCCTATGTGGTGACACCCAACGCCCAGAACCTGGTGCGCCACAGCCACCTTGAGGATCCCCGCTTCATCGCCTTCTATGAGAAGGCCTGGCTCCACCTGATGGATGGCAAGGTGCCGCGCGCTCTGGCACGGCAAGTGTTCGGGCTCGACATTCCGCTGGCGGCCGGCAGCGACCTGACTGCCCATCTGTTCGAGGCCTATATCCAGCCCGACGACGCCATCACCATTATCGGTGGCGAGGTCGAAATGGTGGAGAACCTGACGGCGCGTTTCCACCTCACCAACGTCGCCCACCACAATCCCCCCATGGGATTCATCAACAAGCCGGACGAAGTGGAAAAATGCGTCCGCTTCATTCTCGATCATCCGGCCCGCTACATCTTCATGGCGGCCGGCTCGCCACGCTCGGAATATGTGACGCAACGGGTGGACCAGCGCGGCGGCGCGGTCGGCACGGCGCTGTGCATCGGTAGTTCGCTGAACTTCCTCACCGGCCACGCCAAGCGCGCCAATCCGGTGTTCCGCAAGCTCGGCCTGGAATGGCTCTATCGCCTCATCGTGAGCCCGCAGACCCACATCCGGCGGGTATTCGTGGAATCCATGCCCGTCCTGCTGATGGTGGCGAAGGCCCGGGTGAACCCCGCCGCCTACGGCATGGACCGCAGCCGGTCGGGTGAGGGGACACAGAGCTGCGCGTGAGGGGCGCCATGGTGGATCGGTCATGACGGCTCAGGACGGCTCTGCAGCCCCGCGCGGCGCACTGCGGCGTGTGACCATTCCAGCCATGACCGCGCGCGTGCGGCGGGCACGGCGCAATCTCGGCGAGCGGTTTTCGCCCGGCCTCACTATGGCGGTGCTGCTCTTCATCCTGCCGGTGTTTGCCGAGTGCTTCCATTATTACTCGGAGCTGCTGCCCCTCTACGCCTTGTCGAAGGCGTGGCCGATCCTCACCCTGCCCCTCACAGTCCGTGGTCTCGCCAAGCTCGACCTGCCCTGCAAATACGTCTACGTGGTTTTCCTGGCCTATGGCCTCGGCATAACGCCGCTCGTGTCGATCATGCAGCTCGGCAACGATTTCTTCGGCTCCATCGCCACGACGGTGAAGATCTGGCCGATCACCTATTATTTCGGCCTGTCGGTGATGCTCCTGTGGCTCAGCCCGGTGCCCGACCGCGTGCGCCGCGCCTGCGTGGTGCTCGGCATCGCCACCTACGTGCTGATGCTGATGATGTGGATCCTCATCCCGGACGCCTGGTACACGGACAATTCCTCCCAGGGAAAGCTGCTGCTGACCGACGACGAGCGCGGCAACCGCATCTACATGCCCATGTTCTTCGGCATTCTCCTCGTCTTCTACCTCGTGCGCTCCTTCATGGAGAAGCCCCACGTGGTGAAGGCGCTGGGTGTCGTGGTGGCGTTCGTGCTGATGCTGTGGATCTACAAGCAGCGGGCCGCCATCGGCTGCAGCATCATGATCTGCGGCTATGCCGCGTTCAGTTCGCTCTCGCCGCGGTGGAAGCGCGCGGCGCTTGCCGGCCTCCTGATGCTGCTGCCGTTCGCAGTGATTGCCGCCATCAACCTCGGCGGCAATGCCGCGCAGGACCTCGGCGGCTCCCTGTCGGTGCGCCAAACGTCACTGGCCCAGGCCTTCGGCTTCCTCGGTGACCAGCCGCTGCGCTGGCTGTTCGGCGTCGGCGCCACCACGCGCTTCGGCACGGTGACTCTGGCTGACATCTTCCAGAATGCCGACTTCTACGTCTCGGATCTCGGCTGGGTGGGTGTCGCCTTCGAGTATGGGCTCGTCGGCTCCATCCTCATCATGACGCTGTTCGTCACCGGCTTCCTCGCCGCGCGCACGGCGGCCCGGCGCACCGGGCACTGCCTCGACCTCGCCCTCAGCGACTACATTCTGTACATGCTGGCGACGTCGGCGGTGTATCCGCTCACCTTCACCCCCGGCGAACTCTGCGTCGCCATGGGCCTTGCAATCTACATGAGCCGATGGAGGCCCCCGGGCGAGGCGCTGGCCGGCGGGGGCGGCCGGCGCGTGGCCTTCCGCACCCATGTGGTCGAGATCGGCGGCAACCGCCGACGGCGTCAGGTCGCCATCGGCAAGCTCAACGGGTGATGTGTCTCACCCGACAGTGGCCTGAGGGGTCGCGGCGAGCCGGTTGGTGAGGTGCTTGGCGAGCCGCACGCCCAGGGTCACCGCCGTGAAGGTGGGATTGGCCTGGCTGGACGTGGGATAGACCGCCGAGCCAGCGACGAACAGGTTGGACGAGCCAAACACCCGGCAGTCGCGATCCACCACGCCGGTTCGCTCGCTCGCGGCCATGCGGGCAGTTCCGATCTGGTGGTGGCCGTCGTAGCACTGCTTGAGGATGTAATCGACGCGCTCCTCCTCGGGAACGAGCCACTCCATGCGGCCAGTCCCCGTGCGCTGCAGCCAGTCCGCGAAAGCGTCGTGGGTGCGCAGCAGCGGCTCGACGTCCGCCCGGGTATATTTGAGGTCCACCTTGAGGCGCGCCAGACCGGTAGCATCGCGTTCGCCGGAAAGCGTCACCCGGGAGGTGGGGTCCGGCAGGTGCTCGGCATGGAAGCGCACGGCGTAGCGCCGGCCGGCGTTGCGCTGGAAGAAGCCCGGCTTGCGCGGGCGCGCGAAATACCGGCCATAGAAGAACGACGGCACGAACGCGGCCGTGGTCGGCAGATCCCGCAGGATGTTGAGGATGTGCGGCAGGCGGCGCACATCGTGCCCCACGTAGTGCTGGCGGATCGATTCGGCGACGATCTGGCGCCCGAGCGGGGGAATGGACAGCGCGAGATAGGCGAGCGACAGGATGCCGTTGCGGTGGATCGGGTCGCGGATCAGCGGATAGTCCGGCCACAGCGCCACATTGGTCAGTCCCAGCCGCTGCTGCAGGTCGGCGCTGGGCATGAAGCGCCGACGCACGTAGTTCACGCCATTGCGGAAATAGTCGATGCCCCCGTCCACAACGTCAGAGGTCAGCGTCATCTCGGCGGCGATGGCGTAGAGGTGGCCCATGTAGAAGCGGCCGAGCGGGCCGTCCTCGCCGCCGAACCGCGCCGGCGCCTCCGCCTGGGCGGCGAGCAGGAGGCGGGTGCTCTCCAGCGCGCCGGCGGCCAGCACGACGGTCTTCGGCGAGACCAGGGCCTCCGTCCCGCCGGGCGCCTTCACCTTCACGCGGGACACCGAACCATCCTCGGCGAAGTCGATTCCGCAGGCAGTGGCGTTGAAGCGCAGATCGATGTGCCGCTCGGCCTTCAGCGTCTCCGTGTACATCAGGTCGAAGCGCGGCTCGAGGCTCCAGCGCTCCAGGCGGCGGAAGGAGAAATCGTCGTCCTTCGGATCGAAGCCCGGCAGGTCCACGTCGAAGAGGTCCTGCCCGCAGCCGATCAGGTCGCAGGCCTCCTGCATGTGGGGCGCGACATCGCTGAAGGAGATGGGCCAGCCGCTGTGCGGGATCGCCGGACGGGTCTCGAAGTCCTGAGGATCGAAGCTGACGCAGCGGCCCCCCCACAGGTTCGATGCGCCGCCCAGGCTGCGCTGCACGCCGATGGCCATGGTGACATGGGTATTGGGATCGACGATCTCGGCATCCGAGAGCGCCTGCGCCACCGGCTCCGGTGCCGGACCGCCCGACTCGAGCAGGACGACGGAGCGGCCGGACCGTGCCAGCACCAGCGCCATGGAGATGCCCACCGGCCCCGCGCCCACGATCAGGACATCGGGAGTCTTTCCATCCAGTCCGGCAAGGCCCGTGGTGATCACGTGATACTCCGTCAGCAGAAGGGGATTGAAAGCAGAACGCGGCCCCGCGGTCGTGTTCCGGCGCGGGTTGTCCTCCCGTCCCGGGCAGCGGACAGTCGAACACCCCAGATGTCGGGCGAAGAGGTTTCGGGCGAATTGATTTCGGGCAAACGGAGACCGCGGTTCGCGGCTGGCGGGACGCGGCCGAGGAGGACGCCCCACGGCACAAGCTTTTCGCGTACCCCGGCAGACATCCCGGACACGCCATTCTCCCGCATTGCGCGGAGCGCCGTCGAAGCAGCGCCCCCGTCCCCCGACACCGCCAGACATAGCAGACGAACCGTCAAGCACAAGGCCGCCCGATGTCCTGGTCGCGGTGCTCGCCGGCCTCTCGCGCAGAGGACATCCAACTTGTCGCAGGCGCGCGAAAAAAGCTGGCGTCTTGCGCACGAACAATGGCCATGGTCACGTCTTAGTAAGAAGAATGACCTTCTAGATAGCCGCGCTCGTCCAGCCCATTTCTGCGAAGGGGGTCGCGTACCATGGCAATCGGCGATGCGTTGAACGTGCGCGCGCGCGCACCTTTGCGCCTGGGTCTTGCGGGAGGCGGTACCGACCTCTCCCCTTATTGTGACGAGCACGGCGGCAACGTGCTCAACGCCACCATCGACCGCTTCGCCTACGCCCACATCCGGGTGAACCGCATCGGCGCACTGGTGCTACGGGCCCGCGACGTGGGGACCGAAGAGGTGCTCGAGCCGAGTCTCGACCACCCCATCACCGAAGGCCTGATGCTGCATCGGGCCGTCTACACCCACATGATGAAGAGCTATTGCGACGGCGTGGCGCTGCCGCTCACCATGTCCACCACCATCGATGTGCCCGCCGGCTCGGGGCTCGGCGCATCCTCGGCCCTGGTGGTTGCGCTGATCGAGGCCTTCACCTACGCCCTCGGCCTGCCGCTGGGCCCCTATGACGTGGCAAAGCTCGCCTTCGACATCGAGCGCAAGCAGCTCGGCCTCGCCGGTGGCCGGCAGGACCAGTATTCGGCGGCTTTCGGCGGGCTCAACTTCATCGAGTTCCTGCCCTCCGACCGGGTGATCGTGAACCCGCTTCGCATCCGCCGCGAGCATCTCAACGAGTTCGAGGCGTCCCTCGTCATCTGCTTTTCCGGCCAGTCGCGCCGCTCCGACACCATCATCAAGGAGCAGGTGGCGGGGCTGAAGCAGATGGACGCCAAGACCATCGAGAACATGCACAAGCTGAAGCAGGACGCCATCGACATGAAGCTGGCCCTGCTGCGCGGCGATATCCGCGCCACGGCCGAAATCCTCGGACGCTCCTGGGCGTCCAAGAAGGCCACGGCCGCCGGCATCGCCACCGAGCAGGTGGACAAGCTCTACGACGCCGCCATTGCGGCCGGCGCCTGGTCCGGCAAGGTCTCAGGCGCGGGCGGCGGGGGCTTCCTTATGTTCCTCACCGATCCTGAAAACCGCTACCGCCTCATCGGCGCGCTGAACGAGGCGGGCGGTGACGCCAGTGCGGTGAAATTCTCCATGGACGGCGCCGAGGGCTGGCCCATCGGCATCTGACCCGAACGGACCCACGCACGGCGGCCTTCGTCACCGCGGCGACACCCGCGGTGGCTTGCGCCGTGCTATGAGCCCCAAACGGAATTGCTGCGAGAGGAGCCGGCGTGACCGAGCAATGCGTCATCCTGCTGGGCGGGCTCGGCACCCGCCTCGGCGCGCTCACCAAGGACACGCCGAAGCCGCTTCTGAAGGTGGGCGATGTCCCCTTCGTGGAGGTGCTGATCGCCGAGGCGCGGCGCCGGGGCTTCCGCAAGTTCCTGCTGCTCGCCGGCTACCGGGCCGAGGTGGTAGAGAAATACATCACCGGCACGGACGTGCCCGGCCGTTTCGACTGCACGGTGGACATCTCGCTGGAGGAGACACCGCTCGGCACCGGAGGCGCGCTGGTCAACGCTTTGCCGCTGCTAGACGAGAGCTTCCTGCTCGTCAACGGCGACACCTGGTTCGACTTCAACTGGCTGGATCTCGTCGCCACGTCGCGGAAGAACGGCGCGGCTTTCGGCATGGGCCTGCGGCTCGTCCAAAACCCGGACCGCTACGAGACCATCGCGCTCGACGGCACCCGCGTCGCCGCTGTCCGCCCGCGCGGGGCCGGACTGCCGGAGGCGCTCATCAATGGCGGCGTCTATTATGTGCGCCGGGACGTCATCGAAGGGCTCGGCATGCCCTCCTCGCTGGAGGCGGACCTCCTGCCCCGCCTCGTGGCGGAAGGGCGCGTGACCGGTGTCGCCTATGACGGCTTCTTCATTGACATCGGCATTCCTGAGACCTTCGCGGCGGCCCAGACCAGCGTGCCCGCCCGCCGCCGCCGCCCGGCGGTATTCCTCGATCGCGACGGCGTGCTCAACGTCGATACCGGCTACGTGCACGCCGCCGAGGACTTCACTTGGATCGAGGGCGCCAGGGAAGCCATCAAGCTGTTCAACGACCTCGGCTATTACGTCTTCCTCGTCACCAATCAGGCCGGCGTCGCGCGCGGGTATTACGAGGAAGAGGCGATCCACGTCCTGCACGCCTTCGTGCAGGCGGAACTGCGCGAGGTCGGGGCCGAGCTGGACGACTGGCGATACTGCCCGTTCCATCCCGAAGGCACGGTCGAGCGCTACCGAGGCTCCCACGCCTGGCGCAAGCCCGAGCCCGGCATGATCCTGGACCTGATGGCGAACTGGCCGGTGGACACGGCGCGCAGCTTCCTCATCGGCGACAATCCCACCGACATCACCGCCGCCAAGGCCGCCGGCATTGCCGGCCACCTGTTCCCCGGCGGCGACCTGCTCGCCTTCTCCCGCGCCATCCTCGCCACCACCACCGCGGAGCCGCAGCCATGACCGGCCAGACCACGGATGCCACCTCCCATCCCCTCGCCGACCTCGCAGCCGACGCCCGCGCCTGGATGTTCGGTGCCGCGGCTCCGCTCTGGTCGCGGGTCGGGCGCGATCCCAAGGGCCTGTTCGCCGAGCGGCTTGACGTGGCGGGCCAGCCCGACGACGCGCCGCGCCGCCTGTTCGTGCAGGCGCGGCACACTTATTCGTTCTGCGAATTTGGCCGCCTCGGCTGGGACGGCCCATGGCAGACGCTCGCGGGCGAGACTGTGGATTATCTCCTCGCCCACGGCCGGCGGCCGGATGGCCTGTTCATCCACCGCTTCACGACGGACGGCGCCGTGCTGGACGCCCGCGCCGATCTCTACGATCAGGCCTTCATGCTGTTCTGCCTCGGCCATGCGGGCAAGGCGCTGGGGCGGCGTGACCTCTATGACGTCGCCGGCAGCCTCGCCGATGCGCTGGAGGCAGGCTGGCGGCATCCGGCCGGCGGGTTCGTCGAGCTCGACATCCCGCGGCCGCACCGCCACCAGAACCCGCACATGCACTTCTTCGAGGCCTTCTCGGCGCTCTATGCCGTAACCGGCGCACCGCGCTGGAAGGCACTGGCGGAAGAGATGGCGACGCTCTGCCGCGACCGCTTCATCGATCCGGCCACGGGCGCGCTCCTCGAATACTTCACCGACGACTTGAAGCCCGCGCCCGGCGCGGACGGCACCATCGTGGAGCCGGGCCATTGCTTCGAATGGGCGTGGCTGTTCGAGGGCCTGTCCGCCTGGGGCTGGCCGGGTGCGCAGGTGTCCGATCGCCTCACCGCCTTCGGCCGGCGTACCGGCATTGATGCGGCGAATGGCGTCGCCATCAACGAGGTGCTGACCGACGGCACCGTCCACAAGCCCACAGCACGCCTCTGGCCGCAGACCGAGCGGCTGAAGATCGCCCTCGCCCGCCTGCGCCGCACCGGCAGCGCGGAGGAAGCCGATGAGGCCCGCAACGCCTATCGCGGCCTCAAGCTCTATCTCGACATGCCCGTGCCCGGCACGTGGCAGGATGTGCTGAACCCGGACGGCAGCTTCGTGCCCATGCCGGCGCCCGGCTCCTCACTCTACCACATCACGTGCTCAATGGCGGAGTTGGTGGACACGGTGGAAGGGCGGCGCTGAGGCGCCTCCCTCAGGGGATCGTCGCCGCGCAATCGGCGAGATCGAGGGTGACGCAGATCGCGACCATCAGGGAGCGGTAGTCGGGATTGTCGGGGCCGGGCGGCCCCGGCGGCACCTCGGCAATGGCATAGAGCATGCCGCCGGCGAGCGGATCGTCCTTCACCGCCGACAAGAGACGCGCCGTGCGCTCCAGCGAGAAGCGCGCATCGCCCGCGTCCGACGGCATCACCTGGATGCCGAGGGCGAGCGGCCCCTTCCAAACGCGCCGGTAAGCACGGAATGCCTGGTCGGGTCGGTAGGTCGGGCCGCCGTCATAGGACACGACGGACACGAGATCGAGGCTCTGCGCCGCGGGCGAGCGGAGCATGGCCAGCATCATGCCCACATAGGGGCCATTGCGCGGCTCGGCGCCGGCAAAGGCGCCCTCCCCGTAGGCGCCCACGTTCCAGCCGGCAAGGCTGAGCAGCGCGGGGCGCGGGACCGCCCGGCGCAGATCCGCGAGGACGGCCACCGATCGCGCATCCTCGGCGCATGCGACCCGTCCGTCACTGCGGGTGCAGGCGGGATTTTCGGTCTCATAGTCCAGGTCGACACCATCAGCGCCCAGGTCGGCGATGAGCCGGGCCAAGGCATCGAAATTGCGAGCATCCCAGCCGAAATGCTTCCAGCCGCCGACCGACACCAGCACCCGCACCGCCGGATGCCGGGTCTTGAGCAGCGCGATGGCGTCCTTCAGCACCTGCCCGGAAAAGGGGAAGAGCAGCC
>JAYSCE010000026.1:0-17195 GCA_041915035.1 Xanthobacter sp. | reverse complement strand
ATCCTCAACCAGCCGCCGGTGCCCAACCAGCGGGCGTTCCAGATCGCCGTGCGCACCCTCGGCCGCCTCTCCGACCCGCAGGCGTTCGCCGACATCGTCATCAAGCAGACCGACCAGGCACTGGTGCGGCTGAAGGATGTGGGCCGGGTCGAGATCGCGGCGCAGGACTATGCGTCCACGTCGTTCCTCGACAAGGACATCTCCATCAACCTCGGCATCTTCCAGCGGCCGGGCTCGAACGCCCTCGCCACCGGCAATGCCGTGGTGGCGGAGATGGCCCGCATCGGCAAGACCTTCCCGGCGGGCCTCAAGTACGCGATCTACTACAACCCGACCGAGTTCATCCAGCAGTCGGTGGACGCCGTGGTGCATACCATCGGCGAGGCCATCGTGCTGGTGGTGCTGGTGGTGATCCTGTTCCTGCAGACGTGGCGGGCGGCGATCATCCCCATCCTCGCCATCCCGATCTCGCTCATAGGCACCTTCTTCGTCATGGCGCTGTTCGGCTTCTCGCTGAACAACCTGTCCCTGTTCGGCCTGGTGCTCGCCATCGGCATCGTGGTGGACGATGCCATCGTCGTGGTCGAGAACGTGGAGCGCAACATCGAGGCGGGACTCTCCCCGCGCGATGCCGCCTACAAGACCATGGACGAGGTGGGCGGAGCGCTGGTCGCCATCTCGCTCGTGCTGTCGTCGGTGTTCGTGCCCACGGCCTTCATCACCGGCATCTCGGGTGAGTTCTACCGCCAGTTCGCGCTGACCATCGCCGGCTCGACGCTGATCTCGCTCCTCGTCTCGCTGACCCTCTCGCCGGCGATGTGCGCGCTGCTTCTGAAGCCGCATCGCGCGGCGCACGAGAAGCCGGCGTGGTACGCCCGGCCCATCGTCGGCTTCTTCGGCCTCTTCAACCGGGGCTTCGAGAAGGTCGGCAACGGCTACGCCTGGATGACGGCCCGCCTCGTGCGGTTCGTCGCGCTGGTGCTGATCGTCTATGCCGGCATCGTCGGCTTCGGCGGCTGGCTGTTCGCCACCACGCCGCAGGGCTTCATCCCGCAGCAGGACCGCGGCTATCTCATTGTCGTCGCGCAGCTGCCGCCGGGCGCCTCCATGCAGCGCACGGAAGACGTAATGAAGCGCGCCGGCGATCTGGTGCTGGGCACGCCCGGCGTCGGCCACATCGTCAACATCGCCGGCTTCTCCGGTGCCACCTTCACCAACGCGCCGAACGCCGGCGCCATGTTCGTGATCCTCGATCCCTTCACCTCCCGCGCGGGGCACCCCGAGCAGAGTGCGGCAGCCATCCAGAAGGTGCTGTTCGGCAAGGTGGCGTCCATCCAGGAAGCGCAGATGATCGTGGTGCAGCCGCCGCCCGTGCAGGGCATCGGCAATGCCGGCGGCTTCCGCATGATGCTGGAGGACCGCTCCGGCGCGGGCCTGCTCGCCCTGCGCAACGCCACCTACGCCATGATGGGTGCGGCAGCGCAGACGCCGGGGCTTATGCAGGTCTACTCCCTGTTCGAGACCTCGACGCCCCAGCTGTTCCTCGACATCGACCGGCAGAAGGCGCAGCTGCTGCAGATCAACATCGCCGACGTGTTCTCGGCGCTGCAGACCTATATCGGCTCGTCCTACGTCAACGACTTCAACCTGTTCGGCCGCACCTTCCGGGTGCAGGCGCAGGCGGATGCGCCGTTCCGGCTCGATCCCAAGGACGTGCTCTCCATCCGGGTGCGCTCGGCCAACGGGCAGACCGTGCCGCTCGGCTCCTTCACCACCGTGCGCGACATTTCCGGCCCCTACCGCGTGCCGCGCTACAATCTCTATCCCACCGCCGAGCTGGACGGCTCGCCCGCTCCCGGCTACTCGCAGGGCCAGGCCATCCAGATCATGCAGGAGCTGGCCGCCAAGGTGCTGCCGCAGGGCTTCTCCTATGAATGGACGGCGCTCGCCTACCAGCAGCAGCGCGCAGGCAACACGGCCATCTTCGCCTTCGCGCTGGGCGTGGTGTTCGTCTTCCTGGTGCTGGCCGCGCAGTATGAGAGCCTGACACTGCCGCTGGCGGTCATCCTCATCGTGCCCATGTGCCTTGTCGCGGCACTTATCGGTGTGATCCTGAGGGGGCAGGACAACAACATCCTGACCCAGGTTGGCTTCATCGTGCTCATCGGCCTCGCGGCGAAGAACGCGATCCTGATCGTGGAGTTCGCCAAGCAACTGCAGGATCAGGGGCATGGCCGGCGCGAGGCGGCGGTGGAAGCGGCGCGGCTGCGCCTGCGGCCCATCGTGATGACCTCGCTCGCCTTCATCCTCGGCGTGGTACCGCTGGTGTGGGCCACCGGCGCGGGCGCGGAGCTTCGACAGGCGCTGGGCACCGCCGTGTTCTCGGGCATGATCGGCGTGACGCTGTTCGGCCTGGTGTTCACGCCGGTGTTCTACGTCTTCGCCCAGTGGATCGCGTCCCTCGGCCGTCGCCGCGAGGCGGAAGCGCCGCCGCCGTCCCATCCCGCTCCGGCGGAGTGAGGGACACAAACGCAAACGGGCGGCCCAGTGGCCGCCCGTTTCGTTTCGGCGAAAGGAATGGGATCAGCGGTTCTTGTCGCGGCGCGACTTCAGCCACTTGATGCGGTTGACGATCTGCTGCGGCTGGTAGGGCTTGTCGACGCCCGGGCCGTCCTCGCACAGATTGGTGGCGTGGGTGGCGGCCATGGCGGGGGAACCGGCCAGGATCACGTCGATCTTCGGGTGCGCCTCGCGCAGCCACTGGGACAATGCGAAGCCCTCGCGATCTCCTGTGGCGTTGGCATCGGCCAGCACCACCTCCACCCGCTCGGCCTCGACTTCCAGGATGATCTCGGCCTCGGCCCCCGTCGCAGCTTCCAGCACCTCGTAGCCGCAATGGCGCAGATATTCAGCGATCACATGGCGCACGAGAATGTCGGACTCGACCACGAGCACGACGGGCGGGAGTTCGCTCGGACGGTTGTCGTTCATCAGTCGCCTTTCTCGATCCGGGTTTATGAACCTGCCTTCCCTTGAAGCTGGGCCTGGATGATCTGCAGCACGCTCTCGACCCGATAGGGCTTGGCGAGGAACGGGGCGACCACGGCGGCGACGGAACGATCGAACTGGCCTGAGGTGAGAATCACCGGCAGGTTCGGCCGCTCTGTCTTGAGCAGCAGCGCGAACTGGTACCCGTCCAGCGCGCCCTCGGTGTGCACGTCGGAGAACACCACATCCACATGCAGACCCGCGATGATCGCCTGATGGGCCTCCTCCGCGGAGACCGCCTCGATGACCAGCAAGCCCGCGGAACGCAACTCTGCAGCCGTCACCATGCGGACGAGTGCGTCGTCCTCGATCAACAGCACGGTGAGAGGAACCGGCTCCGCCATCGGCTGGGCTTCCCCAAGTGTCATTTTTGTTGCCCATTCCAAGGTGCAGCTTGAGAACGCAGTGGCCGCGCTCTGGTTCCCCAATACGGTCGATCAAAAAAGCCGATCCGGCTCATTTCATCTTCCGATTGGCAGCGCGCCCCGTGCGGCGCGACGGTTGCTGCCTCCTTCTCACAGCGGGATGACACCCTTGGCCCTGACGATCTTTTTCCTCAACGGACCCAACGCCAACCTTTATGGCCTCGACCCCACCGGCACCTACGGGCGAGAGAGCTTTCCGGCCATCCGCGAGCGCTGCCTCGCCCACGCCGCCGGGATCGGCGTGTCGCTCGACTTCCGGCAGTCGAACCATGAAGGGGAAATCGTGGACTGGATCCAGGAGGCGCGGCTGAAGGCGGATGCCATCGTCATCAACGCGGCGGGCCTCACCTACACGTCCATTGCCATCCTGGATGCGCTCCTCGCTTTCGACGGGCCGATCATAGAGACCCACATGAGCAACATCTGGAAGCGTGAGCCCTTCCGGCACCATTCCTTCGTGTCGAAGGCCGCCACCGGCGTGGTAGCGGGGCTTGGCGCGCTGGGCTACGAGCTTGCCATCGGCGCCGCGGCCAGGCTTGCCGGCGAGCGCAAGGAGGGTGGCAAGTGACGGGACAGGATTCGCGCGGGGCGTTGGTATTCTACAGCGCCTTCGACGACGCTGTGGAGTGGAAGTCAGCGCTTCAGGCGGCGGTGCCCGGCCTCGATGTGCGGATCGCCGACGTCGCGACCGGTGCGGTCGAGGGCGATCCAGCGGACGTCCGTTACGCCCTCGTCTGGAAGCCGCCGCAGGGGTTCTTCGCGCGCTTTCCCAACCTTGGGCTGGTCATCAATCTCGGCGCGGGCGTCGATGCGCTGGTGGCGCGGGATGATCTCCCCGACGTGCCCATTACCCGCCTATCCGACCCGAACATGTCGCAGATGATGGCGTCCTTCGTCCTGTTCTGCGTGCTGCGCCATGCCCGCGAGATCCCGACGTTCGAAAGGGCGCAGCGGGAAGGGCGCTGGCACTATGTGCATCCGCGCACGGCGGGGGAGATCCGCGTCGGCGTGCTGGGGCTTGGCGAACTCGGCTCCACGGCCGCGCTGGAGCTGGTGCGGCACAGCTTCGACGTGCGGGGCTGGGCCCGCTCGCCGAAGCAACTCGAAGGCGTAAAGACATTTAACGGCACCCACGCCCTGCCTGGCTTCCTCGCCGAGGCGGACATCCTCGTCGTCATGCTGCCGCTGACCGGGGAGACGCGCCACCTGCTGGACGCGGAGCGCCTCGCCCTGCTGCCGAAGGGGGCGAAGTTCATCAATGTCGCCCGCGGGCCGGTGGTGGATGAGGAGGCATTGATCGCGGCGCTGCGCTCCGGCGCCATTTCCGAGGCGACGCTCGACGTGTTCGAGGTGGAGCCGCTACCGGCCGAAAGCCCGCTCTGGGGCATGGACAACGTGCTGGTGACGCCCCACCTCGCTTCCATCGCCATTCCCGCCAGCGCAGCCGCACAGATAGCGGAAAACATCCGGCGGGTGGAGGCGGGCGCGGAGGTGCTGAACCGGGTGGACCCGGCGCGGGGCTACTGAGCCCCGTCGCGTCCTTCGAGGATCTTTCGCGCCCGTTCGTGTGGCGCCAGCGACTGCTCGGTCACGGCGTCGCCGAAATCCTCCATCTCGTAGAGCGGGCGGATCTCGATCTCGCTCGGGCCGGGCATGGGGTTGGGGCAGCGCTTCACCCAGGCGACGGCCTCCTCCATGTCCTTGACCTCCCAGATCCAGTAGCCGGCAATCAGCTCCTTCGTCTCGGCGAACGGGCCGTCCATCACGATGCGCGACGCCCCGTCGAAGCCGATGCGCTTGCCCTGCGCGGACGGCTTGAGGCCGGCGCCGTCGCGCATGATGCCGGCTTTGGCGAGTTCTTCGTTGAAATGCCCCATGGCCTCCAGCAGCTCGGGGGCCGGCATCAGCCCGGCTTCGCTGTCAGCTGTCGCCTTCACAATCACCATCACGCGCATGTCGTTCTCCTTCGGGGTCAGATGGGCTCGATGCCAAAAGGACGGTGGAGGAAAGCCGCTTCCGACACGATACGGGCAAATTTGGCGGATGAATTGCGTGCGGCCTGGCCGTGGGCCAGGCTGCGGCGCGCCGGTCCGGTGCGGCGGGCAGATGCTCAGGGGAATGACATGCGTTTCTGGGGAATCGCGATCGTGGCGGCAGCGGTCATGGCCGCGGGGGCCGCCGAGGCGGGCAAGCAGACCAACACCCAGTTCCGCGCGTTCGGCCAGTGGAAGGTCGAGACCGTGCTGGACGACGGCAAGTTCTTTCTGTGCCGGGGCATCACCAAGACCAACGGCGGCATCGTCGGCCTGCTCTATTATCCGAACGGCAAGTGGGCCATTGCCTTTCCGGACCTGAGCCTCAAGCCGGGCAGCAAGGTGTCGGGGTCGCTGGAAATCGGCAAGGCCTCGCAGCCGGTCGAGCTTGTCGCGAGCCAGCCGGGCGTGCGCGAGCGCGTGTTCATCACGGATGACGTGCTCAATGCCCTGCGCCAGGGCGGCCGGGTTTCGCTCAAGATCGCCGGCAAGTCCTTCGACTGGGACATGACCGACGCCGGCCAGGCCATCGGCGCCGTGCAGGATTGCTGGACCGCTGGCAAGAAAATCGGCGGCTGAGCTAGTCCAGATCCGGCGCAATAGAGCCCGGCGCGAACATGCCGCCGGGCGAGAAGGCGTCGGCGAGGAAGCGGGCGAACACCTCGACCGCCGGCCGCATGGGCTGGCGGCGCAGGGAGAGCCGCATCACGCGCACCGGGGCCAGTTGCTCCTTGAGGGGGCGCACGGCCACCCGGCTGCCGTCATAGGCCATGGTGGTGCGCGGCGAGGCATTGTGCAGCGTGTAGCCGCGCTTCTGGCCGACGAGGCCGCGGATCAGCTCGTAGGAGCGTGAACGGTAGGCGATGCGCGGGGTGATGCCGCACGCATCGAAGAGCGAGAAGAAATAGTCGCGCGTGTGCGGCAAATCGTAGAGCAGGAAGGGTTCATCGGCCACGTCCCGCAGCGAGACTACCGGCTTCTTCGCCAATGGATGGTCGGCGGCGAGCACGAGCAACGGCGGCAGGTCGATCAACAGCTCGCCGGAAAAATCCTCAGGCACCGCATAGCCATAAGACACGGCGATCTCCAGCCGGCCGGACAGGATCCCGTCGAATATCTCCTTCTGGTCGCCTTCCTCCAGCTTCACCGTGATGCCCGGCTGCACCTCCGCGAAACGGGCCAGCAGGGCCGGCATGAAGCGCGGCGCGATGGTGAGGAAGCAGCCCAGCGAGATTTCTCCCCTGAGCGTATCGCCAAGCGCCTGCGCGCTTTGGGCGAAGTCGCGCGCGTGGGCGAGGAGATGGCGGGCTTCGTTCACATAGCGCTGTCCGGCGGGCGTCAACGAGATGCCGCGCGCGTGGTGGCGGATGAAGAGGGGGATGCGCAGCTCCGCCTCGGTCTGGGCGATGGCGGCGGAAATCGACGGCTGCGAGACGTTGAGCTGGCGCGCCGCTTCCGTGACGTTCCCGAGATCCGCGGCCGCCACGACATATCTGAGGGCCCTGAGCGATACGTTCATCGGGCCTGCATCCGCCAAGCGAGCACGTGGGAAGGGCTTCGGCGAGAGGTATTGCAGGTAGGGTTCGGCTTGGTCACGGGCGGGGCTCCGGTGAGGCGTCACTGTCGCGCATTGATCTGGATCAGAAAAGATAATCTTTTCGCCAAAGATAAAATATTTTATCGATCCCGCGGCCTCCCCCACTCTGCTCCAATCGTGGGCATGACCAATTCGGGAGCAGGCGTGATGATCAGGACCGGTGCCGCCTACAAGGAGGGCCTGCGCGACGGCCGCGAGATTTGGATCGACGGCGAGCGCGTCTCCGACGTCACCACCCATCCTGCCTTCAAGCCCATCGTCGACATCAAGGCGCGCATGTACGACCTCCACCATGAGGAGGCGACCGCCCCGGCGCTGACCTATGTGGAGGAGAATGCTGTGCATTCCGTCTTCCACCAGCCGCCCACGGAAACCGCGCACTGGGACGCCAAGCGCAAGGGCATCGACATCCTGCTGAAGGACGTTGGCGGCGTGGTCACCCGCGTCGGCGACGAGACCATCGGCGAGATGTGGTCCCTGCAGGACGGCCGCGACATGCTGGCGGAGATCGATCCGCGCTTCGCCGCCAACATCGACAACCACATCAAGCGCGTGGTGGAGGAAGACCCCTTCCACGTCTCCGCCAACACCGACCCCAAGGGCGACCGCTCCCGCCATATCTCCGAGCGCGACCCGGACATGATGGTGCATGTCACCAAGGAGACGGATGCAGGCATCATCATC
Organism: Xanthobacter sp.; assembly: GCA_041915035.1. Classification (GTDB taxonomy): domain Bacteria; phylum Pseudomonadota; class Alphaproteobacteria; order Rhizobiales; family Xanthobacteraceae; genus Xanthobacter. The sequence goes on along the minus strand of JAYSCE010000026.1, from coordinate 9,408 downwards.
CGTGGCGCCAAGTACGAGACCGCCGCCGCCTACGCGGACCAGGCCTATCTGAAGCCCACCGTGGGCGCATGGACGGACGAGAAGGAAAGCGACTACGCCCTCGGCTGCATCGTGAAGATGGGCGCGCCGGGCGTGAAACACATCTGCCGCTCCTCCTTCGCCGGCCGCTCGAACCCGAAGGACTATCCCCTCGCCAATCGCTATGACGAGGTGGACACGCTGGTGGTGTTCGACGACGTGCTGATCCCCTGGGAAGACGTCTTTTTCTATCGCTACACCAAGGCGGCCCAGTTCGTGCGCGGCACGCTGCACCGCTACTCAGCCTATCCTTACGTGCTGCGCCTCCTCTATGTCGCCGACATGATGATCGGTGCGGCCTTGTGGAACGCCAAGCAGACCGGCCTCGACAAGCTCCAGTCCGTGCAGGAGAAGCTGGCGGATCTCGCGGTCTATCGCGAGGGCATCAACGCCCACCTCACCGCTTCCATCGCCCTCGCCGAGAAAAGCCCGGCCGGCCTGCTGATGCCCAACCAGTCCATCCTTTATGCCGGTCGCGTGCTCGCCTGTTCGCAGCTGCCGACCATGATGCATGCCACGCGCGAACTGATCGGCGGGCAGATCTGCGTGACGCCCAACGTCGCCGCCTTCGAGGCCGAGGGCACGGCCGAGTGGCTGAAGAAGTTCTACACCCTCAACGACAATTGGGAGTCCGAGGACCGGCGCAAGCTCCTCGCCTTCGCCCGCGATCTCGTCTCGTCCGACTATGCTGGGCACCGCCTCGCCTTCGTGCAGTTTGCGCAGGCGCCGCACTTCAACCACCTGGCCGCGGTCTATAAGAGCTTCGACTTTTCCGGCCCGCTCGATTTCGTCCGCAAGACGGCGGGTCTTTCGGACAACGTCAAAGGCTCGCTGAAATGAGCGCGGCCGGCGATCTTTCTCCCGTTGATGCGGGCCTGTTCCGCGAGGCCATGCGGCGCATGGCGTCTGGCGTCGCGGTGATCGCCACCGACGGCCCGGCCGGGCGGGCGGGGCTCACGGTTTCGTCGCTCGCCTCGCTTTGCATGGAGCCACCCTCGCTCATCCTGTGCATCCACGAGCAGAGCAACGCGCTGAAGGTGATCGAGGCCAACGGCGTGTTCGTCGCCAATGTGCTGGCGCACCACCAGTCGCATGTTTCCGACACGTTCGCCGGACAGGTGCCGCACCTGCGCGACGACAAGTTCGCCTGCGCGGAGTGGCGGCCGGCGGCGAGCGGTGCGCCCGTTCTTGGTGGGGCGCTCATGAGCTTCGACTGTCGCCTCGCCGCTCACCACGCCTATGGCACGCACCGCATCGTCGTCGGCGCCGTGACCGCCGTCCACGGCCTCGATGTCGAGGCCGAGCCGCTGCTCTATGCCAACCGCGCCTACCGGCGCCTGACCGCTGCATGAGGCCCAGAACCGTGCCGACCCATACCCGCATCCGCCCCTTCAACACGAAGGATGCCTATCCCGAGCAGAAGCTCGACAACGACGTGTGCATGGCGGTGCGCGCCGGCAATACCGTCTACCTCCGCGGCCAGACGGCCATGGATCTCGACGGCAACATCGTCGGCGTGGGCGATGCCGCCGCCCAGACCGAGAACGCCATGGCCTGCGCCAAGGTGCTGCTGGAAGAAGCCGGCGCGAAGCTCGAGGACGTGGTGAAGATCGTCATCTACATCACTGACCGGGCCTATCGCGAGCCGGTCTACCGCGTGGTGGGCCAGTGGCTGAAGGGCGTGTTCCCGGTCTCCACCGGCATCATCGTGCAGGGCCTCGCCAAGCCCGAATATCTGATGGAAATCGACATCATCGCCGAGATCCCGACCGAGCGCGCCTGAGGCCCCGCTACGTCGCGGCGCAGCCGCGCTCCGTTTTCCTCGCGCCGGAAGTGGCGCGGGGAATATTTGCGTTGCGTCCATATAATATTGATTTTCAAAATAAAAATCACGACCATGGGGAATTTTTTGCTTCCATCGTCATCCGAATTACGTAGATTTACGTATCGGCGACCTTCGCGGTCACACGAAAAGAAACCGCCACAAGGCGGATCCAGAGGAGAGACGGATGAACGGCAAGATCGTTGCCCTCGGGCTCGCGCTGGCCGCCTTCGTGGCGGGCCCGGCGAGCGCGGCGGAAAAACTGGTGGTGAGCACGTGGGGCGGCAGCTTCCGCGACCTCATCGCCGAGGCCATCGCCTCGAAGTTCACCAAGGATACCGGCGTCGAGGTGGAATACATCACCGGCGGCACCATCGACCGGCTGAACAAGGCGAAGCTCGCCAAGGGGGCGCCCGAGAGCGACATCACCTTCACCACCGCCCACGTCGGCTGGCTCTATGCCAATGACGACCTGTTCGAGACCCTCGACCTCTCGAAGATGCCGAATGCGTCGAAGCTGGTGCCACAGGCGAAGGTCAGCCCCTATCACATCGGCGCCTGGGCCTATGTCTACACCATCGGCTACCGGCCCGACCTGACGCCGAAGAACATCAATTTCACGTCCTGGGCGGACCTGTGGAATCCCGAGCTGAAGGGGATGCTGGCGGCGCCCGACTTCGACCCCAGCCACATCATCGCCGTCTCGGCCCTGCTGGCGGGTGGCTCGCCGGCGGACTGGCAGAAGGGCGAGCAGAAGCTCCTGGCGCTGAAGCCCAATTTCAAGGCCTTCTACACCAACGACGCGAACTCCCAGCAGCTCATCGCCACCGGCGAGACGCCGGTGCAGATCATGCTGTCCATGAACGCCTATTACATGATCGCGCAGGGCGTCCCGATCAAGCTCGTCATCCCGAAGGAGGGCGGCGTGCTCGGCATCGACACCATGGCCATCATGAAGGGCTCCAAGAACCGCGAGCTGGCGGAGAAATTTATCAACACCGCGCTCGATCCCGAGGTGCAGGGCAAGATCGCCGAGCTGAAGAAGGGATCGCCCACCGTGCTCGGCGCCAAGGTGAGCCCGGAAACCGCGAAGCTTCCCGGCGTCTTCACCACGGCCGAGCAGTGGGACAAGGAGACCATCATCATCGACCACAAGCTCCGCGCGGAAAAGACCGCCGAGTGGCGCAAGTGGTTCTCGGAAAACATGATCGCGAAATGACAGGCAGGTGAGGCGGACAACCGCATCCGTTAGACTGCCCTGACCCGGAAGCGGCTCCGTAGCGCGGCGGGCAGGGAAGATGGTCCCCCTTTCATCTTCCCTGCCTCCGCCGGCCGGTCCCGACAGAACCAAGAGCGAGAGCCGTGAACAAACGCCCCTTCCTCGCCCTGTTCGTCGCTCCCGCGACGCTGGCGGCCATCGCCTCCGCGGCGGCACTGGCGGCGATCCTGCAATATGCCTTCCGCGCCTACGTGCCGGGCTCGCTCAATCCCGGCGCGCTGACGCTGGACAATTTCTTCGCGCTGCTGCGCCCGCTCTATGCGCAGGTGTTTCTCCAGACCGTCTGGATCTGCCTCCTCACCGCACTCATCACCCTGGTGGTGGCCTATCCGCTGGCCTTCGCGCTGGTGCGAACGCGGAACGTGGCGCTGAAATCCTTTCTGCTCATCACTGCGGTGACGCCCCTGTTTCTGGGCGAGGTGGTGCGCACCTATTCGTGGATCATCGTTCTGGGGAACACTGGCTTCATCAATTCGGTGCTGAAGGGCCTCGGCCTCATCGATCGGCCGGTGCAGATGATGTTCACCACCTTCGGCGTCGTCACCGCCCTCGTCCATGTCACGCTGCCGGTGATGGTCATCATGCTCTCGGCCGCGCTCTCGCACATCGATCGCGATTATGAGAAGGCGGCGACCTCCCTCGGCGCCGGCCCGGTGAAGGCGTTTCTCACCGTGACGCTGCCCCTCTCCATGCCGGGCGTGGTGGCGGGCGTCTCCACCGCCTTCGCCTGGACGTTTTCCGCCTTCGCCACACCGCAGATGATCGGCGGCGGCAAGGTGAGCATGATCTCGACGCTGGTCTACCAGCTCGGTTTCGCCTCGTTCAATTTCCCCTTCGCGGCGGCCCTCTCAGTCACCGGCCTCGCGCTCACCTTTGCGGTGCTCGCCATGGCGAAGCAGGCCATCAAGCCGCTGGAAAAGATCGGAGCCCACTGATGTCCGCTCCGCGCAAGCGTCTCCTCTCCGCCAAGGCCGGCGAGCGTATTCTCGCCATCGCCGGCTGGAGCGTGGTGTGGCTGGTGGTGGCCTTCATCATCTTGCCGGCGGTGGTGGTGGGCATCTCGGCCTTCAATGATCGCGCCATCCTCTCCTTCCCGCCGCAGGCCTGGTCCACGCGCTGGTTCGCGCGGGCCTTCTCCTATCGGGATTTCTCGGAAGGCTTCCGAAACGGTCTCATCATCACCGCCTTCGCCTCGTCCATCGCGCTCGTGGTGGGGGCGGGCTTCGCTTTCGCGCTGGACCGCTACAGCTTCCGGGGCAAGGCGGCGCTAGAAGCGGTGCTGACCTCGCCGCTGGTCATCCCGCATTTCACCATCGGCCTCGGCTTCCTGATCCTCGCGGCGCAGATCCATGCCACGCGCACCTTCACGCTCGTCATTGTCTGCCATGTGGTGCTGGTGCTGCCCTTCGTGATGCGCTCGGTCTACGTGTCGCTGCGCAATCTCGACAGCCGGCTGGAGCTCGCCGCCGCAAGCCTTGGGGCCAAGCCCGGTCGGGCGCTCTTCACGGTGACGCTGCCTTTGCTGATCCCTGGCTTGTTCTCCGGCTGGCTGTTTGCGGCGATCCTCTCCTTCAACGAGTTCACCGCCTCGCTTTTCGTCACCGCGCAGGCGACGCAGACCCTGCCGGTGGCCATGTACAATTACGTCCGCGAATACGCCGATCCGACGCTCGCGGCGCTGTCCGTCATCTACATCGTGGTCACGGCGCTGCTTCTCACCATCGCCAACGCCTTCCTCGGCCTCGGAAAGGTTCTGAACGTTGAGCATGTCCGCTGAACGCATCGATCCCCGGGAGCCCGTCTCCCCCGCCGCCTCCGCGCCCGTCGCGGACGCTGCCGCGCGCGTTGCCGGCGTCCAGATCGACGGCGTCACCAAGCGCTTCGGCGATGCTACCGCCCTGCACGAGGCGTGGCTGAAGATCGCCGAGGGCGAGTTCATGACGCTGCTTGGCCCCTCCGGCTGCGGCAAGACCACCCTGCTCAATCTCATCGCCGGCTTTCTGGAAGCGGACGGCGGCGAGATATTCGTCGGCGGCCGGCTGATGACCGAGACCGCGCCCTATGATCGCGAGATCGGCGTCGTCTTCCAGAACTACGCCCTGTTCCCGCACATGAACGTGGCGAAGAATGTGGGCTATGGCCTCAGGATGCGCGGCGTGCCGAAGCGCGAGATCGAACAGCGCGTCGCCGAGGCGCTGGCGCTGGTGAAGCTCGACGGCTTCGGCGAGCGCAAGCCGCGCCAGCTCTCCGGCGGCCAGCAGCAGCGCGTGGCGCTGGCCCGCGCCCTCGTCATTCGGCCCAAGGTGTTGCTTCTGGACGAGCCGTTCTCGGCTCTCGACAAGAATCTGCGCGGCGCCATGCAGGTGGAACTGAAGGAAATCCAGCGCCGGCTGGGCGTCACCACCATCTTCGTCACCCACGACCAGAGCGAGGCGCTGTCCATGTCGGACCGCATCGCCGTCATGTCGCAGGGGCGCATCCGCCAGGTGGGCACGCCGGACGAAATCTATCGCCGGCCGCTCGACCCGTTCGTCGCGTCCTTCGTGGGCGACGTGAACGTGCTGCCCGGACGGCTGGAGCGGCGCATCGGCGAGACCGCGACCGTGCTGATCGCCGAGGGGCGGCTCAGCGTGCGGGCGGACACGCTGGAAGGGGTCGCGCCCGGCGCACCCGTGGACCTGTTCGTGCGCCCCGATGCGGTGCGCATCGCGGAAGGGGAGGGGCTGGTCTCCGGCACGGTGGCAACCCACGTCTATCAGGGCTCCCATGTGGACGTGCTGGTGGATGTCGCCGCGGCCCGTGGTGGACGTGTCACGGTACGCGTGCCCGGCCATGGCGCCTCCGCGCGCTGGCCGTCGGGCGCCCGCGTGGCGCTCGAATTCTCGCCGGCCGACGCGGTGGCGTTCGCGTCCGATGCGTCCTGAAGCGGCAGCGCGCCGGTTCTCGCCCGGCGCACCAGGCTCGTGGTCAGAAGGCGGGGGCGGAGGAGGGGTTGCGCGCGCGGCTCTCGAAGGCCGGCTGCTCCAGCGCATAGCGATCCCACAGGCTGCGCAGCGCGCCGATGGGCTCCTCGTGCCAGTCCACGCGCAGGTCGACCACCGGCCAGTCATAGGTGCGCGCCACATGGAGGCCCGCCGCGTGCTCATCCCCCGTCTCGCCGCCGGCGGCGAGACCCGCCTCCAGCCCCCGCATGAGTCGCGCGGCGGGCGGGAGACCGGCTGCCGCGGGGAAGGCGTCGCGCAAGGCCTTGGGCACTCCATCGTTCACCAGCAGGTTGCCGAGCGCGATGCAGCCGGCCCCCTCCGCCGCCGCGGCGATGGGCAGGGCTTCGGCGCCCGAATGCCACGCCACCTGCCCGTAACGGTCGATGACGCTGGCCTGCCGGAAGGCCGGCTCCGGGGTGCCGGCGAGCAGCGTGGACAGGACGCCGCCAGCGCCCAGTCCCTGCCGCAGCAGCGCAAGCCCGGCTGGGCCGAGGGCGGGGTCGGTGACGTTCTGCGTGGTGACGAGCCCGAGCGGGCTCACCCACGCGCAACGGCTGGCGACGCAGATGCTGGACGAGGTGATGGCGATGCCGAAAGCGCCCGTCTCGGGGCAGCGGGCGGCGATGGAATAAGTCATTCCCGTCTCCTTTTCGATCATTCTCTAGAGGTTTGGGCGTAAAAATGCAAGTATCGACGCAAGAAATACTTGCAAAAATCATTTCTGTTCGTTCGGTGACGGATACAGCGAATGGCGAGATCGTCGCGCGCATTGCCGAGATTGCCGCACCGTTTGCCCGCGTCCGCCATCTGCCCAACGTGGCCGGAGACCGAACCGCGCTGCTCCTCTCCATCGGACCCGAAGACCGGCCGGGCGTGGTGCTCTCCGCCCATACGGACGTTGTGGCCGTGGAGGGCCAGCCCTGGACCAGCGATCCCTTCGCCCTGACCCCACGCGGGGATCGCCTCTACGGGCGCGGCACTTCGGACATGAAGGGCTTCGTCGCCTGCGTCCTCGCCGCGCTGCCCGCCTTCGCCGCCACGCCGTTGCAGACGCCGGTGCATGTGGCGCTTTCCTATGACGAGGAGATCGGCTGCAAGGGCGCGGGCGACCTCGTGGCGCTGCTGGCCGCCCTTCCGGCGCCACCGCTCCTGTGCATCGTCGGCGAGCCGACGGGCATGAAGGTGAAGCGTGCCCACAAGGGCAAGACAGGCTGGCGCGTCACCGCCACCGGCCGCGCCGGTCATTCCGCCTTGCCGCACCGCGCGGCCAATGCAGTGACCGCGCTCGCCCGTCTCGCTGCCCGCCTCGCGGACCTTGCTGACGAATTGCGAGATGGTGCACGGGACGACTCGTTCGATCCCCCATATGCGACTTTGCACATCGGCTCGCTGCATGGCGGCGGGGCGCTGAACGTGGTGCCCGACAAGGCGGTGATGGAGTTCGAGCTGCGCAGCATTCCCGGCTCCGACATCCCCGCCATCCACAGTCGCATCGAGATGCTGGTCGCGGAGGCCCGTGCGGCACTCAGGGCCGAGGCGGAGGAGGCGGATCTGGTCGTGGAGGAACTCTCCTCCTATCCCGCGCTAGCCACGGCGGCGGACGCTCCGGAGGCGGCGGCGGTGGCGCGCCTGTGCGGCGACAACGGGCCGTCCGGCACGATTGCCTTCGGCACCGAGGCCGGGCTCTATTCCGGCGTCGGCATTCCCACCCTCGTCTGCGGACCCGGCGACATCGCCCGCGCCCACAAGGCCGACGAGTGGGTGGGGCGGGACGAACTCGCCCAGTGCGACGCCATGCTCGCCCGCCTCGCCGCGCTGCTGCGCCGCCCCGCCGCCGACTGGCTTACCCGCTGAAAGGAACCATGATGACCGAGCAGAAGCCGCTGACCCGTCCCGCCGCCAAGCTCACCCATGCCGGCGCGCTGGTCGCGCTCGCCGCCGCCGTGGCGCGGGCGGAGGAGATGGGGGTGCCGCAGAACATCTCCATCGTGGATGACGGCGGTAACCTCCTCGCCTTCGTGCGCATGGACGGGGCCAAGCTCCTGTCGCGCGAGACCTCCCTCTCCAAGGCCATCAGCGCGGCCTCCCACCGCCAGCCCACGAGCCGCCTCGATCCGGCTCTGGAGCTGAAGCTCGCCATCGCCTCCGGCGGCCGGCTCACTAATCTGGAGGGGGGATTCCCCATCCTCATCGACGGTGTTTGCGTCGGCGGGATCGGCGTCGGGTCCGGCAAGGGCAGCGAGGACGTGGAGGTGGCCAAGGCCGCGCTCGCGGCGGTTGGCGCGCAGGTCTAGGGCGAGCAGCGGGCGCGGCTTGTTTGCCGGCGCCCGCGCCGATGCGGCTGCCAGCGCCCTTGCCTATCGCCTGAAGCTGCGGCACAGGTGGCGCGCCATCAACGGGGATTGCCCATGTCGACCACCGTGTCTCCCCTCGCGCCGACGTTCGTGCCCGAGCTCAAGCCCGTGCCGGGCGTCACCTTCACCACGGTGGCGGCGGGCATCCGCTACAAGGGGCGCACCGACGTGCTGGCCATGGCGTTCGAGCCCGGCACCACGGTGGCGGGCGTCACAACCCGCTCGCTCTGCCCCTCCGCCCCGGTGGAATGGTGCCGCGAGCTGCTGAAGAAGGGCAAGGCGCGGGCGCTGGTGGTGAATTCCGGCAATGCCAACGCCTTCACCGGCATGAAGGGGCGTGAGGCGACGAGCCTCACCGCCGACCTCGCCGCCCAGGCGTTCGGCTGCAAGCCCACCGAGGTGTTCCTCGCCTCCACCGGCGTGATCGGCGAGCCGCTGGACGCCACCAAGTTCGAAGCGGCGCTGACGGAGGCCGCGGGGCAATTGGTGGACTGGCCGTGGCTCGATGCCGCGCGGGCCATCATGACCACCGACACCTTCCCCAAGCTCGCGACCGCCACCGTGCTGCTGGGTGACGTGCCCGTGACCATCAACGGCATCGCCAAGGGCGCGGGCATGATCGCTCCCGACATGGCGACCATGCTCTCCTTCGTCTTCACCGACGCGCCGATTGCCGCCGACGTGCTGCAGAAGCTGCTCTCCAAGGGCGTGAAGACAACCTTCAACGCCGTCACCATCGACGGCGACACCTCCACTTCCGACACGCTCCTCCTGTTCGCCACCGGCGCCGCCAAGGAGCGTGGCGCGAAGACGGTGAAGGACATCGACGATCCCGCGCTCAAGGCCTTCAAGCGCGCGCTCACCGAACTGCTCGCCGACCTCGCCGAGCAA
>JAYSCE010000025.1:0-17211 GCA_041915035.1 Xanthobacter sp. | reverse complement strand
TGATGAGGTCGGCGGCGGGAATGAGGATGGCGCGCAGGTTATTGAGCGAATCGTCGCTCAGGAGCCGCGCGCCGGACGCCGCCACCATGACCGGATCGAGCACCACCGGCCGCGCCTTGTGGCGCTTGAGCCCCTCCGCCACCGTGCGGATGGCGCCCGGGCGCGACAGCATGCCGATCTTCACCGCCTTCACCGCGAGGTCTGAAAACACCGCATCCATCTGGGCGGCGATGAAATCGTCCGGCACGTCGTGGATCGCGCTGACGCCCGTCGTGTTCTGTGCCGTGAGCGCGGTGATGACGCTGGCGCCGTAAACCCCCAGCGCGGAAAAGGCTTTCAGGTCTGCCTGGATGCCGGCGCCGCCGCTGGAATCCGAGCCGGCAATGGTGAGGGCGATGGGAATGGGCCGGCTCATGGACGACGTGAGGCTCCGGTAGGGCAGGGAGGATCGTGCTGCCACCCTTGCCAGTCCCGGCGGATTTGTCCACCTTGGCGCGGCCCGCGAGGGCCTTCCGATCCCGCCGCCAGCGGAGCACGCCGTGGTTCCCTTCTTCGTCCAGATCAAGTGCCAGCTCGGGAAGTCCTACGAGGTGGCCGATGCCCTCGCCAATGCGGAGATCGCCTCCGAGATCTATTCCACGGCCGGCGAGTTCGACCTTCTGGTGAAGTTCTATGTGGAGCCCGGCACCGACATCGGCCATTTCGTGAACCAGAAGGTGCAGACCATTCCGGGCATCCAGGACACCCGCACCCTCATCACCTTCAAGGCCTTCTGACGCGCCTGCGCGGGCCAACCATTCCCGATCCGTTTGGAGCGAACGCACAGGAAGGTGCGGGCGCCCGTGCGCGCGCAAAGTTGCCGGGATGGCCGGCGGGGGATTGATCGCGCGGGCAGCATGTATTACTCAAGGACAAGGCGATGGTATTCTAGTATTGAATGCTTCTAAAGTGAGCCTCGACCCGCAGTATCGGTCGCGGCCCGCGCCCTGATCTGGAGCGATTCAAAATGAACAGGTACGAACACGGGGGCTCTCATCTGGATGACACCGAGCGGGAGGGGGAATGGACCTTCCGGGTGGCGCAGGAGACCTGCCGGGCCATCCCGATGGTGGACGCGCAGCTCGACAGCCGCGACCTGTTCGCGGCCGGCCGCCTCGTCACCATTGCCCATGGCGAGTACACGTATCAGTTGCGCCTCACCGCTCAGAACAAGCTGATCCTGACCAAGTAGTCCGCGGCGGTCTTTAGGTACCTTCTGCCGCCGGGGTGGCCACCCGCGCGGCCAATGCCTTTCCTTCGCCGCCTTTCGTCGGCATCACCGTCCGCCCCGGCGGAAGGTCGCCCTTGCGCGCTCCCGTCCGGCCCTTTTCGGCACGGGCGGTTCTGCTATTGTCCGCGCCCAATTCGAGCGGATCCAGACCGAAGCATGGCCATCTCAGAGCCCGCGACCCACAAGGGGCGGGCGTTCGATCTTGACCTGCCGCAGCGCCTCGCGAGCATGCTCGACGCAGCGTCAGTGCGTCATGGCCGTGCTGTGCTGGCGCTGGTTGCCGTCGCCCTCATCGCCTTCCTGCCGGGCTTCTTCAGCCTCTCGCCCATCGATCGTGACGAGGCCCGCTTCGCCCAGGCGACGAAGCAGATGCTGGAGAGCGGCAATTACGTCGATATCCGCTTCCACACCCAGGCTCGGCACAAGAAGCCGATCGGCATCTACTGGTTGCAGGCGGCCTCGGTGAAAGCCGGCGAGGCGGTGATCGGGCCGTCCGCCCACTCTTCCATCTGGCTCTACAGGCTGCCGTCGCTGTTGGCGGCCATCGGTGCGGTGCTGCTCACCTATTGGACAGCGCTCGTCTTCCTGTCCCGCCGCGGCGCGCTGTTTGCCGGGCTGATGATGGCGGGATGCGTCCTTCTGGGGGTGGAGGCGCGCCTCGCCAAGACCGATGCGGTGCTGCTCTTCACCATCCTCGCCTGCTTCGGGGCGCTGGCGCGCGCCTATGTCCGGCCGCCCGAGGCGCGGCAGGGTGACTGGACCCTCGCCTTCATCTTCTGGACCGGCCTCGCGGCCGGCATCCTGGTGAAGGGTCCGGTGGCGCCCCTGTTTGTCGGCCCCGCGATTGTCGCGCTCGCCGTCGCCGACCGCTCCGGCGCCTTTCTGCGGCCGCTGAAGCCCCTCGTGGGGCTGGCGTGGTGCCTGCTGCTGGTGCTGCCGTGGTTCGTCGCGATCTACATCGTCACCAACGGTGCCTTCTACCAGCACGCCGTCGGCGTCGACATGATGGGCAAGGTGGCCGAAGGGGCGGAGGGCCACTGGGGCCCGCCCGGCGCCTACTTCCTCGCCGCGTGGGGCACCTTCTGGCCCTCCATCGTCGTCGCCGCCATGGCCGCGCCCTACGTCTGGCGCAACCGCCGCGAGCGGGCGGTGCGCTTCCTCCTGTGCTGGCTGGTTCCAAGCTGGGTGCTGTTTGAACTGGCCGTCACCAAGCTGCCGCACTATGTGCTGCCGGTCTATCCGGCGCTGGCGATCCTTTCGGCCCTCGCCATCGAGCGGGGCGGCTTGGCCCGGGCCGGTTCGAGGCTCGCCGGCCTCGTGTGGTTCTGGCCGGGCTTCGGCATTGTGGTCTCGCTGGCGCTGGGCGCGGCCTATCTCTATTTCGGCAGCGGTTTTGGCCTCGCCGCGTGGCCGCTGCTGCTGCTGGGCTCCATGCTTCTGTGGTGGGCGGCACGGTCGTTCCCCCGGGGGGGCATCGAGGGCGCATTCCTCACCGCTTTGGCCGGTGCGCTCGTGCTCTATTTCGCCGTGTGGCAGGTGATGCTGCCGCAGATGCGGGCGCTTTGGATTTCCGAGCGGCTCGCCGCCGTGGTGAAGCAGCAGGGTTGCCCGGCCTCGCAGGTGGCCTCCTTCCCCTATCAGGAGCCGAGCCTCGTCTTTCTGGTGGGGACGCAGATCAACTACGTCCTGCCCAATGAGGCGGCGGCGCTGCTGAAGAAGGGCGGCTGTGCCCTCGCCTTCATCGACGCGCGCTTTACCCCCGCCTTTGAGCGGCACGCAGGGCTGCTTGCGCTGAAATACCACGCGGTCGCGACCATCGCCGGCTTCACCTACAACGGCGGACGCCCCACCGCGATCACCGTGTTCCGCTCCGACGAGGCCGCGCCGTGAGCGGGCCCGACCGCGCCGGCGCGGCCCCTTCCGCTTCCCTCGTTGCGGCCTTGCGGCTGGCCGGGGAGGGTGTGCGGCTCCTTCTCGTCTCCATCGGGCGGGGCCTTGCCTACCTGCGCGATCGCCGCATCGGCGTGCCGCGCCCGCGCCTTGGCTTTCTCGGGCGGTGGGAGGCGCTGGCGCTTCTCGTGCTGGCGGCGGGCGTGGTGGCAGCGCTGATGCTGCTGGTCGATCCCCTCACCATCGGCCTCCGGCTCCGGCTGCCGTCCTGGCTGATCGTCTTCTGTGATCGCCTCACCGACCTCGGGTTCAGCGGCGTGGTGCTGTGGCCGCTCGGCATCGGCCTCGCCTACGCCCTGATGCTGACCCACGCAGGCGACGAGATGACCCGGCGGATCGCCGCCAGCGTCGCGGCCCGCCTCGGCTTCCTCTTCCTCGCCATTGCGCCGATCGGGCTACTGGTGGCCATCGTCAAGCACACCCTCGGCCGGGCGCGCCCCCATGCCGCCCTGCACCTCAAGGGGCCGAATCCCGAGATGACATTCGATTTCCTGATCTGGAAATCGAGCTTCGCGTCCTTTCCCTCGGGCCATTCCACAACCACCTTCGCGGCCGCCGTGGCGTTCGCCGCCCTGTTTCCGCGGGCGCGGACCATCCTCCTCGTGGCGGCGTTCCCCATCGCCGCCACCCGCATCGCCCTCAGCTCCCACTATCCGAGCGACGTCGTGGCCGGGGCGGTGCTGGGAACGGCCGCTGCCTTGTGGACGGTGAAGCTGTTCGCCGCGCGCCGCGTCGTCTTCGCGGTTGACGCGGCCGGAACGATCGTGCCCATGGCGGGGCCGTCCGCGCGACGGCTCGCCCGTCTCCTTGCTCCCGTCAATCCCGCGCGGGCCGGCTTGTCCCTGCCTGCGCCGCACGACGTGAGCACCGCCGTTCCAGCCGAAGAGGCGAGACCGTGATTTCCCTTTCTTCCGAAACCACCGCCGTGCCCCGGCTGTCGGTGGTGATCGCCGTCAAGGACGAGGCGGACAACGTGCTGCCGCTCATCGAGGAGATCGATGCGGCGCTGTCGTTCGAGCCGTTCGAGCTGATTTTCGTGGACGATGGCTCCACCGACGCCACCCTCGCCAACCTGCGGCTGGCCCAGGAGACCCGTCCGTATCTGCGGATCGTCGTGCATGCCAAAGCCTGCGGCAAGTCCGCGGGCGTGGATACCGGCGCCTGGGCGGCCCGGGGAGAGCTGCTGCTGCTGCTTGACGGGGATGGGCAGAACAATCCCGCCTATCTACCTGAGATGGTCCGCGTCATGGACGCGGGCGGTCCCACCGTGGGCATGGTGCAGGGCGAGCGGCAGGGGCGCAAGGATACGGGATTCAAGCGCTTCCAGTCGCGCCTTGCCAACGGCGTACGCAGCGCCCTGCTCAACGACGGCTCGCGCGACACCGGGTGCGGGCTCAAGGTCGTGCGCCGGGAGGTGCAACTGCGCCTGCCCATGTTCGACGGCCAGCACCGCTTCATGGCCGCCTTGATCCGCCGGGAAGGGTACGACATCCGCACCGTCAAGGTGGTGGACCGGGACCGTTGGCACGGTGTTTCCAAATACGGCTTCTGGAACCGGCTGGGCGTGGGCATCGCCGATCTGTTCGGGGTGTTCTGGCTGGTCCGACGGCGCCGGACGCCGCGCGTGGTGGAGCGCGGCTGATGATCTATTACCTGTCGCAGATCGGCACGTACCTGCACGAGGTGTTCATCGACCAGTTCGACTGGTGGGTGGCGCTCGGCCTCGTCGCGCAATTCATGTTTACCATGCGCTTCGTGGTGCAGTGGATCGCCAGCGAGCGCGCGCAGCGCTCGGTGATCCCCTTCGCCTTCTGGACCTTCTCCCTCGGCGGCGGCACGCTGCTGCTGGTCTATGCCATCTACCGCAAGGACCCGGTGTTCATCGCCGGGCAGGCGCTCTCCACCTTCATCTACATCCGCAACCTGCAGTTCGCATTGCGTGAGCGGCGGGCGAACCGGGCGGTGACGTAAGGGACGCCTTTTCCGTGCCGTCACCCGCCGGACTGATCGGAGGGTGACAGGCGACGTCGCGGCCGCTCAGTGCAGGATCTGGCTGAGGAACAGCTTGGTCCGCTCGTGCTGCGGGTTGGAGAAGAAGGCGTTGGGCTCGTTCATCTCCACGATCTGCCCGGCATCCATGAAGATCACCCGGTTCGCCACCTGACGGGCAAAGCCCATCTCGTGGGTCACGCACAGCATGGTCATGCCGTCCTGGGCGAGGGAGACCATGGTGTCGAGCACCTCCTTCACCATTTCCGGGTCGAGGGCGGAGGTCGGCTCGTCGAACAGCATGATGCGCGGGCGCATGCAGAGCGCGCGGGCGATGGCCACACGCTGCTGCTGGCCGCCGGAGAGCTGGCCGGGATACTTGTGGGCCTGATGGGGGATCTTCACCTTCTCGAGGAAGTGCATCGCCAGATCCTCGGCCTCCTTCTTCGGCATCTTGCGCACCCACATGGGGGCCAAGGTGCAGTTCTCGAGGATGGTGAGGTGCGGGAACAGGTTGAAGTGCTGGAAGCACATGCCCACTTCGCGGCGCACTTCATCGATGCGCTTGAGGTCGTCGGTCAGCTCGATACCATCCACGACGATGCGGCCCTTCTGGTGTTCCTCCAGGCGGTTGATGCAGCGGATGAGGGTCGACTTGCCCGAGCCGGACGGGCCGCAGATGACGAGGCGTTCGCCGCGCTCCACGGTCAGGTTCACGTCCCTGAGGACGTGGAAGTCGCCGTACCACTTGTTCACGCCGGTGAGTTCCACGGCGATCTTGGGGGCGCTGGCCTCGTCGGCGGCGATGATCGGATCTGCGCTCACGTTTGTTGCCCCTCTCAGTGCCGGTGGGCCCGGTCGAGGCGCTTTTCCAGCGCCATCGAATACCGGGACATGCCGAAGCAGAAGACGAAATAGATGATGCCGGCGAAGCCGAAGCCGGTGAACAGGGTGGTGGGCGAGGCCCAGTTGGGATCGGTGAAGGCCGCGCGCATGGAGCCGAGCAGGTCGAAGATCGAGACGATCAGCACCAGCGTCGTGTCCTTGAACAGGCCGATGAAGTTGTTGACGATGCCGGGGATGACCAGCTTCAGCGCCTGCGGCAGGATGACGAGGCGCATCATGAGCCCCGAGCGCAGACCCATCGCCATGGCACCCTCATACTGGCCCTTGGGGATCGCCTGCAGGCCGCCGCGCACCACCTCCGCCATATAGGCCGAGGCGAACAAGGCGACGCCCACCAGCGCCCGGAGCAGCCCGTCGATGGTGAAGCGGCCGGGCAGGAACAGGGGCAGCATGTAGGTGGCGAAGAACAGCACCGTGATGAGCGGCACGCCGCGCCAGAACTCGATGAAGATGATGCACAGCCACTTCACCAGCGGCAGCTTGGAGCGCCGGCCGAGGGCGAGGAGGATGCCGAAGGGCAGGGAGACCGTGATGCCGGTGACCGCGATCACCAGCGTCACCAGCAGGCCGCCCCACAGGCGGGTTTCCACCTGCGGCAGGCCGGTGTCGATGTCCACGGCCAGCAGAACCACCGCCAGCACGCCGAGAATGCTGAGCGTGGTCTGCGCCGCCGAGCGTCCGCCCTCGGGACCCGCGAGGAAGCGGGAGATGCCGTAGGCGATGGCCGTCAGCAGGACGGTGGAGAGGACGTAATCCACCCAGAAGCCGATCCTGAGGCCCTGTGCGCCGCCGATGGTGGAAAAATCGACGCCGAGCCAGCCGAGCACGAAGCGCTGGAGATCGAGATTGCCGCCGGTGAGCAGCACGAAGGCCACCACCGGATAGACGCCGAAGAAGGCGATGGCGTTTAGCCGCTTCAGGGGCAGGCTCTGGATCAGCAGCGGCAGCAGCAGGATGGCGCCGAGCCAGTAGACCACATTCACCCGCCAGCGCTCGCTCGCCGGGTAGAAGCCGTAGATGAGCTGGTCGAGCTTGGCCCAGATGAAGGGCCAGCAGGCGCCCACCGGCCGCCCGATCTTCTCGGCCAGGCAGGCGTCGCGGTTGGTGCCGGTCCATACCGCGTCGATCAGGAAGAATTTGATGAGCGGCGGCACGGTGACATACAGCAGCCAGACGCCGAACAGCGTCAGGAGCACCTGCGGCACCGAGCCGAACAGGTGCTGGCGCGCCCACAGGATGGGGCCGCGGGTCGCGACCGGGGCCGGCTGCGGCTCGTGGAACGCCGTCGAGACGAAAGGCGTCGCGGGGGTGATGGAGGCGCGCGGGGCGGAGATGTCCGTCATGTCACCGCTCCACCAGCGCGACGCGCTTGTTGTACCAGCCCATGATTGTCGAGGTGACGATGGAGATGGTGAGATAGACCGCCATGATGATGGCGATGATCTCGATGGCCTGGCCCGTCTGGTTCAGCGTGGTGCCCGCGAACACCGCGAACAGGTCCGGATAGCCCACCGCCACGCCCAGCGACGAGTTCTTGGTGAGGTTCAGATACTGGCTGGTGAGCGGCGGCACGATCACCCGCATGGCCGGGGGGATCACCACGAGGCGCAGCGTCGGCCCATTGCGCAGGCCGAGCGAATGGGCGGCCTCGGTCTGGCCCTTGGAGACCGCGAGGATGCCCGAGCGCACGATCTCGGCGATGAAGCCGCCGGTGTAGATGGAGAGCGCCAGCAGCAGCGAGACGAATTCGGGGATGACGCGCAGGCCGCCGGCGAAGTTGAAGCCGCGCAGCTCCGGCTTCTCGACGCTGACGGGGAAGCCCATCGCCGCCGAGGCGAGGAGGGGCAGCACGATGATGAGGCCCAGCGAGGTCCAGAACACCGGGAAGGGGCGTCCGGTCGCCTCCCGCCGCTTCTTTGCCCAGCGTCCGAGCAGGAAGCTCAAGATGAAGGCGGCGATGAGGGCGTAGAGGATGGCCATCGAGCCATCCTCGAAGATCGGGCGCGGCACCACGAGGCCGCGGTTGTTCACGAACACGCCGGGGGCGGCGAGGGTGCCCGCATAGGCGGAGAGCGGGCCGCCGAGGAAGCCGAGGCCGATGGAGGAGAGGCCCGAGCCAATGGCCCCGAGCAGCGGCTGAAGGCCGAAGCCCCAGCTCTGGCGCGGGCCGGGCAGGGCGGCCAGCACGGCGAGATACCAGAACATGATCTGGAACAGCGGCGGCAGGTTGCGGGTGATCTCCACATAAGCGGAGGCCAGAGCCTTGATGACCACGTTCTTGGACAGCCGCGCCACGCCCATCAGGAAGCCGATGAGGGTCGCGAGGATGATGCCGAGGAAGGCCACCAGCAGCGTGTTGAACAGGCCCACCAGGAAGGCGCGGCCGTAGGACATGGATTCGTTGTAGGGGATCAGCGTCTGGCTGATGGCGAAGCCAGCGCGATTGTCGAGGAAGCCGAAGCCTGAGGCGATGCCGAGCCGGGACAGGTTGGACTGGGCGTTGGAATAGAACGACCACAGCAGCCAGACGAGAATGACCGCGACGGTGATCTGGATCACCTGGGACCGCAGCTTGGGATCCGTCCAGGACCAGCGACGGCCCTGTGGCCGCGGCGGCGCGGCAGGGCTGACTTCAGACATGAAACCCCCGAAAGCTCAGGCCTTTGGCCTGTGTTCTTGGTGGCGGAGGGCGCGATGCCCGCGTCCTCCGTCCCGTCTTTGAGCCCTGCTCTCAAGCAAGGCGCGGGCCATGCGGCCCGGATGCGCTCAGCGCACCGGCGGGCCGTACTGGATGCCGCCCTTGGTCCAGAGGTTGTTGAGGCCGCGCTCGATGCCGAGCGGCGTGGCGGGACCGACGTTGCGGTCGTAGATCTCGCCGTAATTGCCGGTGGCCTTGATGATGCGCACCACCCAGTCTGGGGTGAGGCCGATGCCCTCGCCGTACTTGCCGTCGGTGCCGAGCAGGCGCTTCACGTCCGGATTCTCGGACTTCACCATCTCGTCCACGTTCTTCTGGGTGATGCCCAGTTCTTCCGAGTTCAAGAGCGCGAAGTAGGTCCACTTCACGAGGTCGAACCACTGGTCGTCACCGTGGCGCACCAGCGGGCCGAGGGGCTCCTTGGAGATGGTCTCGGGCAGGAGCACGTGGTCGGCGGGGTTGGTCAGCTTGAGGCGCACGGCGGCGAGCTGGGACTTGTCCGAGGTGAACACGTCGCAGCGGCCGGATTCATAGGCCTTCACGGTCTCGTCGAGGGTCGCGAAGGCGATGACCTCGCGATACTTCATGTTGTTGGCGCGGAAGTAGTCGCCCACATTCAGCTCGTTCGACGTGCCGGTCTGCACGCAGATGGAGGCTTCCTGCAGCTCCTTGGCGGACTTCAGGCCCACCGACTTGCGGATGAGGAAGCCCTGACCGTCATAATACATCACGCCGGCGAAGTTGAAGCCGAGGGTGGTGTCGCGCGACATGGTCCAGGTGGTGTTGCGCGACAGCACGTCGATGGCGCCGGAGGTCAGCGCGGTGAAGCGGTCCTTGGCGGAGAGGGGGGTGAACTTCACCTTTGTGGGATCGTTGAAGATGCCGGCGGCGATGGCGCGGCAGAAATCGACGTCGAGCCCGCTCCACTCATTCTTGTCGTTGGGGCTGGAGAAGCCGGGCAGGCCCTGCGTCACGCCGCAGTTGAGGGCGCCTCTCGCCTTCACGTCGTCGAGGGTCGCTGCTTGCACGGCGCCGGCCAGCGACAGAAGTCCTGCTGCTGCGAGGAGGATGCGTTTCACGGAAGGTTCCTTTTTTCGCGACGACGAGCCCCTGCCGCCACCGTCTTTCGCCGCGATCCGGCACGAGACGGCTCGACGGACGGATCAAGGCCGTCTATCCCGCCCATCACAACCCCTCACAGCGGAGCGGTCAATAGCGGCCGGTCGGTCGCAAGCGGCCGTGACCACAGGAGATGTGCATGTCGGACGCAAGCAGGGACGACCATGGGTCAGACGGAGCGTCAGGTGAGGCCCGTGGCACGGCCACGAAGATCGTCCACGCCGGCCGCGATCCCCGCCGTTTCGACGGGTTCGTGAACACGCCGGTGGTGCGCGGCTCCACGGTGCTCTACCCGAATTATGACGATCTGATCCACCACCGCGCCCGCTACACTTACGGCCGACACGGCAACCCCACCAGCGAGAGCCTGCAGGTGGCGCTGACCGCGCTGGAAGGCGGCGACGGCGTGGTGCTGACCCCGTCCGGCCTCTCGGCGGTGACGACCGCGCTGCTTGCGGTGGCCGGCAGCGGCGACCATGTGCTCGTGGTGGACAGCGTGTACCGGCCGACGCGCAATTTCTGCGACGGGCTGTTCGCCCGCCTCGGCGTCGAGACCACCTATTACGCTCCCTTGATCGGTGATGGCATCGAGGCGCTGATCCGGCCGAACACCAAGGCCATCTTTCTGGAGGCCCCGGGTTCCCAGAGCTTCGAGATGCAGGACGTGCCGGCCATCGTCGCGGTGGCGAAGGCGCGCGGCATCACCACGCTCATCGACAACACCTGGGCGACGCCGGTCTTCTTCAAGCCCCATGCGTTCGGCGTGGATATCTCGATCCAGTCGGGCACCAAATACATCTGCGGCCACGCGGACGTGAGCATCGGCACCATCTCGGCGGTCGGTGACGCCCTCCGAAAGGTCCGCGCCACCTACAGCGCGCTCGGGATGACGGTCGGCCCCGACGACATCGCGCTTGCCGCCCGCGGCCTGCGCACGCTGGCCGTGCGGCTCGCCCATCACCAGAAGGCGGGTCTGGAAATGGCCGAGTGGCTCGCCGCGCGGCCGGAAGTCTCGCGCGTGCTGCATCCGGCGCTGCCGTCCGATCCCGGCCACGCCATCTGGAAGCGCGACTTCTGCGGCGCCAGCGGCCTGTTCAGCCTCATCCTGAAGCCGGTGCCCGAGGCGGCGGTGGCGGCCTTCTTCGACGCGCTGACGCTGTTTGGCATGGGCTATTCCTGGGGCGGCTACGAGAGCCTCGCCATCCCCTTCGACTGCAAGGATTACCGCACGGCGACGACGTGGAAGGTGGAAGGCCCCGCGGTCCGCATCCACATCGGGCTCGAGGACACCGCCGACCTCAAGGCCGACCTCGATCAGGCATTCGCCCGCATGCGGGAGGTGGCCGGCGGATAGAGCGTTTTCGAGCGAAGTGGCTACCGGTTCGCGTGAAGAAAACGCGTCAAGCGAAGTCCAGAGCACCCGCGCCACGGGAAACCTGCGGCGCGGGCCGGCGTTGTCCTGACGAGACACAAGCGTCAGGAGGCCAGAATGCAGGACCCGAACGAAGTCCGCGAGGACGTGGAATTCCACCGTACCGATGGGCGAACCGTGGATGGCGCCCCGGTGAAGCCGGCGGTCCAGGCGCGGCAGGGGGTGACCTCCGGCCGCGTGCTGATGATCCTGTCCGTCGGCATCGCGCTCGTCGTGATCGGCTTTGCCGCGAGCTACATGGGCGCGGTGTAGTTTCTAAACCGGGATGTTGTCGATCAGCCGGGTCTGGCCGAGCCAGGCTGCGGCCAGCAGCCTGATGGGCTCCTTGGCGTCCTTGAGCGGCGCCAGGGTTTCTGCGTGGCGTGCGGCCACATAGTCCACCTTGAGGCCAAGGGCAGAGATCATCCCCGCCGCCGTATCCACCGCCACCTGCGGCGCGGTTCCGGCGCGGATGGCGTCCGCCGCGCGGGTGAGGGCGGCGTAGATCACCGGGGCGATCTTGCGCTGCTCCTCATCCAGATAGGCGTTGCGTGAGGAGAGGGCGAGGCCGTCCTCCTCGCGGGTGGTCGGCACCGGCACGACCTCGACGCCGAGATCGAGATCCTTCGACAGCCTCGTCACCACCTTGAGCTGCTGGTAGTCCTTCTCGCCGAACATGGCGTAGTCGGGCGCGCACTGGATGAAGAGCTTGCCCACCACGGTCGCCACGCCCCCGAAGAAGTGCGGGCGGAAATCCGTTTCAAGCCCCTCTGAGGGGCCGCCCACGTTGATGCGGGTGGCGAAGCCGGCCGGATACATCTCGGTCGCGGTCGGGGCATAGACGAGATCGACGCCAACCTCCGCGAGCTTGTAGAGGTCCACCTCCAGCGCGCGAGGATACTGGTCGAAATCCTCGTGTGGGGCGAACTGGGCCGGATTGACGAAGATCGACACCACGGTGCGGCCGGCGAGTTCACGCGCCTTCTGCGCCAGCGCCATGTGGCCCACGTGCAGGGCACCCATGGTCGGAACCAGCGCCACCTTCGAGCCTTCGGCCCGGAAGCCCGCCACCGCAGACCTCAAATCGCGCACGCGGCCCACAACCTTCGGCAAAGTCGCCATCGTCCCATCCCCTCGATGCGGCTCCGGACCGCTGGGGGGTGCAGATAGGCCCTGTGCCGGCTGGCATCAAGCCGATGCCCACCTTCGGCGGCACCGGAAGGGGGCCTTGGTGGTCCGTTGGATGCAGCTTATGTGTGGGACAGAGAGGGACGGATGGCCACGCGCGACGACAGCAAAGGAAAACTGGCGGAAACGAAAGCCGGGCAATCGGTTCCCGTTTCGGCCCCCGGAGAGGTTGCGGCCTTCCTCGCCGCGGCGCGCAGCATGCCCCCCGCCCGGCCGGCGGATGGCCACGGCCGGCTGTCCTTCGCGCTTGATGCCACTGGCTCACGCCAGCCCACCTGGTCGCTGGCGTGCGACATCCAGGCGGACATGTTCGCCGCCGCCGCCAGCCATGGCGGGCTCGATATGCAGATCGTCTATTACCGCGGGCAGGATGAATGCCGTGCCTCGCCCTTCGTGCGTGACGCGGCCACGCTGGGCGGCCTGATGCGGCGCATCTCCTGCAGGGGCGGGCTCACCCAGATCAACCGCATCCTCGGCCATCTTGCCAAGGAAGCCGAGCGATCGGGCCTGCGCGCCGCCGTCTTCGTGGGCGACGCGGTGGAGGAAGACCTGGCGGTGCTGAAGGAGGCGGCGGGGCAGCTCGCCCTGCGCGGCGTGAAACTGTTCATGTTCCAGGAGGGGCACGACGCCCGCGTGGAAGACGTCTTCCGCGGCCTCGCGCAGGTCACCGGCGGCGCTTGGTGTCGGTTCGATCCCGCCGCTCCGGGGGAACTGCGCCAACTGCTCGCGGCGGTCGCCGCCTACGCAGCCGGCGGGCAACTGGCCTTGACATCCCGCCGCGACGCGGGCGCCCGGCGCCTCATCGCCGCCATGGGCCGCTGACAGTTGGTGATCCGCCGTCTTTCTCAATCAGCACGCCGGCGCTGTCGCGCTGCGGCCCGATCCGGAGTTTCGCGTGATTAGCCTTGTCGCTGGTGCGTTGCTGCTGCTGATCGGCCTCTATGGCCTCTCGGTCTGGACCAGGGCCGATCCGAAGGTGCTCATCAGATCGATGATGCAGACGCTGGCCTATTCGGCGCTGCTCGGCGCCGCGGGCGCGTTGGTCACCGGCCGGATCGGAATCGCGCTGCCGCTGGCGGTGGCGGGCATCGCCCTGCTGGGGCGGCTCGATCCGCAGGGGATTGGCGGCTTTCTCGGCGGGCTGTTCAAGCGGCGAAGCGCACCGAAGACCTCGGGCGTCCGCACGGCGCTGTTCGAGATGGAACTGGACCATTCCACCGGGGACATGCGGGGAACCGTGCTGGCCGGCCCCTTTGCCGGGCAGCGTCTGGAGGAGCTGGACATCTCCTCCCTCGTGGCGCTGCGCCCGCAGTGCGATGCGCAGTCCCTGGCTCTACTCGAAGCTTATCTCGACCGCCGGGCGCCCGCCTGGCGTGAGGACGCACAGGGACACGCGGGTGCGGGGAATATGGGCGGAGGCGGTGGCCTGGACGCTGCGATGCCCGAGGAGGAGGCCTATCAGATCCTTGGCCTTCAGCCGGGCGCGAGCGCGGAAGCTGTCCGCGCGGCGCACCGATCCCTCATGAAGAAGCTCCACCCCGATCATGGCGGATCCGATTATCTCGCGGCGAGGATCAACCGAGCGAAGGACGTGATCTTGCGCAAGCATCGCTGATTCTCTGTCAGGACTTCAATTCCTGATAGGCATGCAGTCGAAATCGTTACGCTTGAGTAAACGGCAGGCTTCCTTCGCCGACTTCTCATTAAAACCGGCGAAACGGGCGCGGTAGAGGTCCGTCGAACCCTTGGACACCTTCTCGGTATAGGGATCCGCGCCGGCCAGAGCCGACTTCGCACGGGCGCGGGCGGCATCGAGCTTGTTGCGGGCCGCGCGCTCGGCATCGAACGCACCGATCTGGATGCTCCAGCCGGTCCTGGCCGACGCGGGCACATTGCTACGCGCTGCGGAGGCGGGGGCAGCCGCGGGCTGCGGCGGCGCCACCGGAGCGAGGGAGGCCGTGCGCACCGGCTTGGCCGTCGGCTGGGTTGCCTGAGCACGGGGCTGGGCATCGACCACGCCATCGCGGGCGGCGCGCAGGGCGCGGGCGTAGGGATCATCCGGCTCCATGGCGGCGATGCGGGCCGCGCGGAGGGCCTGCTCGGCGGCGGCATCGTGCGCGCCAAGACGCGAATTGTCCTTACCCGAAGGTGTGGTAGCGGCGGCGGGAGGCGCCACGTCGGCCCGCGCGGCGACCTGTTGCGGCTTGGCGTGCGCGCGGCCCTCGGCGGCTGCGGTCGCGGCGGCTGCGGCTGGCGACTGGGCAAGACCGGAAGGGCCGAGATAGCCGAGCACGCCGGCCGGCGCCGAGGTGAACTGCGTGGTCGACGCCACCTGGACCGGCGCGACCGGGGCGGGCGCCGCAGCCACATTGGCGCTGGTGGGCTTCTGGAAGGAAACGGTCTTCACCGCGACCGGCTTGATCGGCTCGGCCGAGCCGGGCTTCACCTGGGGCAGCGGCGCCGAAGGCGCGGCGGCGGCAACCACCGGGTTGGCCGTGCGCGCGGCGGGCTTGGCGGGGATGGACGCGGTGGTGGCCGGCTCGGCGTTGGCCTCGACCACGGCCGGCTTCGGCAGCGGCGCCACCGCATGGGGCTGCACCTCGTCACGGGCCGCGACGACGGGCATGGGCGCATTGAAGCTGCCCGGCTTGCCAATCGCAAAGGCGTTGTCGGCCACCTCGGTGATCTTCGGAGCCACGCGGCCCCCGGCATAGGCGGTGGGCAGGTTCTGGCTGATGAGGCTGGTCATCCGCGCATCGCGGGAGCCGCCGCTGGAGCCGCCGAGCACTACGCCGACCAGATAGCGGCCATCCCGCTTCACCGAGGTGACGAGATTGTAGCCCGAGGCATTGGTGTAGCCGGTCTTGATGCCGTCCACGCCTTCGACCCGGCCGAGCAGGCGGTTGTGATTCCCGATGGCCTGGCCGCGGTAATAGAAGGTCCGGGTGGCGAAATACTTGTATTGCTTGGGGAAGCGGTCCTGGATGGCGCGACCCAGGATGGACAGGTCGCGGGCCGTCGTGACCTGGTTCACGTTCGGCAGGCCGGAGGCGTTGCGGTAGACCGTGCGGCTCATGCCGAGGGCGCGGGCCTTCTCGGTCATCGCCTCGGCGAAAGCGGATTCAGACCCGGCAAGATTTTCAGCAATCACCACCGCCACGTCGTTGGCCGAGCGAGTGACGATCGCCTTGATGGCATCCTCCACCTCGATGGTCTGGCCTGGCTTCATGCCGAGCTTGGAGGGCTGCTGAGACGCAGCCTTCGCGGATACCTCCAACTTGCTGTCGAGGCGCAGGTTTCCGGCCTCCAGCTGCTCAAACAGGAGGTAAAGCGTCATGATCTTGGTGACTGAGGCAGGATGTCGCAGGGCGTCCGAATTTTCTTCGTAGAGCACCTTGCCGGTATTGCCGTCCACGATGATGGCGGCGGAGCCGTAGCGCCAGCGACCGCCGTCGGGATCCGCAGCGGCAACCGTCTTGGTATTGGAGGACGGCTTCGTCTTTGACGCGGACTTGGAGGAAGACTTGGCGCTGCGCTCCACCTGCGTCTTCTTGCGCGGCTTCGCGTCGGCCACCGTGGCGGTCAGGGAGAAGGCCGCAAGCACCGCAAGGGCAAGGGCTTTCGAGGAATGTGGCAGACCGCCCCGAGCGTAACGCATGTACTTGTGTCCCGTGTCGCTGGTCGCAGACGCCGCCCCTTTTCCGGAAGACCGATGTGACAGGGAAGCCTTGTGAGAGGCTTGTGCGTCGCACCGGAGGTCCAGGGAAGCGACCAGTGCCTGACCCTAAAAACGCGGAGTTACCAAGGCGTAAACCGGGCGCCGTTGCCATATTGTGCAGCGCACAAATGAGCTTGACTTTCATTGTGCAGTGCATAATATCCACAACTGAGCGGAGGCATAATCCACTCGACGCAATGCCAGCGCGTTTGCTGGCGCGAAAGGGGACACCCATGGTTCAGAGCGCTGAAGAGCTCCAGAAGCTCAGCAAGGACAACATCGAAGCCGCCGTGAAGAGCTTCGGTACGCTCTCCAAGAGCGCCCAGGCGATCGCGGTGGAAATCGCCGATTACACCAAGTCTTCCTTCGAGCAGGGCACCGCTGCCCTCGAGAAGCTGCTCGGTGCCAAGACCCTCGAGCAGGCCATCGAGATCCAGCAGTCCTACCTGAAGACCGCATACGAGGGCGCCGTCGCGCAGGCGACCAAGCTCGGCGAGCTCTACACGGAGCTGGCGAAGGAGAGCTACAAGCCCTTCGAGACCTCCTTCGGCAAGTTCGGCCGCTGAGGTTCGATGCCTGAGGCCATCGGCCTGAGGTTTGCCCCGTCCGGCGCGCAAGACTGCGTGCCGGGGGCTTGATGATCCCGCGAGGCCTCCCGTCAGGGCTGGCCTCCCGGTGCCGCGCCGGGGGCTCGTATCGCGTCGCGCCCCGGCGCTCCCGCCCCATCGATGGTTTCCGTTCCGGCCGGTGCACGCCGGGCCTCGTGCTTTTCGGTGCCAACGCGCTCGCCCCTGGCGACGCATCCTGCCAAAGCGCCGCACGCCGGATTTGCGCGGCTGACCTTGCGCCCGGCGGTATTCCTCCCGACATAGAAGCGGCCTGAACGTCTGTGCGGCGAGGCTTGCGTGGCGCAACTCGCGTGACGCACCGCGGTACTGGCGCCAAGGCACCGATTTTTCTAT
>JAYSCE010000024.1:12779-17735 GCA_041915035.1 Xanthobacter sp. | reverse complement strand
CCACCAGCGGCGCGGCGCCGGGGTTGGTGGAGACCTCCTCCAACAAGCGCATGGTCCGCACGCTCGATTTCGACGCCAGCACCGCCGAATACGCGCAGGTTTGCCTGCCCATGCCCAAGAGCTGGAACGAAAGCACCTTCACGGCGCGCTTGATCTGGCAGCCGGCAAGCGGCGCGACCGGAAATGTGCGCTGGGGCATTCGGGCTGCGTGCGTCGATTATTACGATGGCGCCGACAACCTCGACCGAACTTGGGGCACTGCAGTCCTGCATGCCGACCCGACCTCTGGCGTCGCCATGGCCACCTGCTACTCGGACTTTACCGCCATCACGCCTGCCGGCGCGCCTGTCGATAACGCATTGCTCTTCATCGAGATCTATCGCGACGCGGCGGATGCCACGGACACCTATGCGGCCGACGCCAAGCTGGTGGGCGCCTACATCAACGTGACCCTCAACCTCTTCAACGACGCCTGACGCGGCCCCGCCGCGCGCTAGAGGCTGGGGCGCCCAGCAGGCGACGCCAGCCACCACAATTCATAGCCAGCATCAGGAGCATCTAAATGGTGTCGATCAATGCCACGCCTGTCGTGGCGACGCTTGCTGCGGCGGGCGACGCCTCCGGCTGGTTCCCCACCTCGCAGGGCGCGCCCTTCAACGCCTGGGTGCTCTCGGGCACTTGGAGCGGTGCGCTCTACCTTGAGTTCGCGCCAGCCGGGGCCACGTCTGGCGTGCCCATCGTCGTCGGCGCGACGCGCCTCTACAGCTTCACCCAGCCGGGAAAGATGCCTGTCGAGGAATATGAGGCTGGCGTGCGCGTGCGGTTCAAGGCCGGCGCCGATTTCTCCGGCACCGCCAACGTGAGGATCTCGGCATGAGCACTGATATTCTTGCGCAGGGGCTGGCGTTGGAGGCGGTCCTCGGGCTCAAATTCGCCCGGGGTTACACCCTCTATAATTTCTCCCCGTCCAAGCTGGGCCGGTACCGCGCGAAGTTGGCCGGATCTTGCGTAGGGCTCAACCGCGTCCGCATCGCCATGGAGGGCGACAGCCTCACGACCGGTCAGGGCGCCGGCACTGGAACATACAAAGAAACAAACGCGAAGGCGGGGTCGGTCACGGCGCAGCTCGCAAAACTGATGCGCAAGGCTGGCCTCATCGTTTCCGAAGACAGCTTCTTCGGCGACAACACGGTTCTCAATGCCGGCACCGCTGGGATCACCAATTACGACCCGCGGGTTGTTTTCAGCGGCACTGGGTGGACGCGCTCCAACCGGATGCTGGTGTCGCAGTCGCTTCGCTCGACGGCCGTCAATGACGCCATCGCCTTCACCCCCGCAGTCGCTACCTCCAACATCATCGTGTATGCCGCGCGCAACACGCCATTCGGTTCCTACACGATCAGCGACGGCGCAAGCCTCATCAGCACGGTCAACAGCACCGGGTCTCAGGCGTTCATTGGTTCGGCGGCCAGCCGCTCTTCGTCGACGAACACTTGGAACCTCGCGCATACAGTGACCGGAGACATCTATATCGGCGGCGTTGACGCGTGGAACACCGACACGCAGATGTCGATCTATAATCTGGGGTCGAGCGGCGGCAAATCCGCTGACCTCATCGGGACTGGATCTGCATGGGCGCCTACCAACGCCAAGAATGTGCTCGATCCGGATATTGCAATCATCAACATCGGCACGAACGACATTCGCACCGGGATCGCTGCGGCGACGTTTCTGGCCAATTTAGGTTCCAACATCGCGGCACATAAGGCTGCAGGCCGCGACGTTATCTTGGTGGCCCCGAACCCGGATAATGCGCCGGTGAATGCATCTCTGGTGCCCAACATAAATACCGCGCGGTACACCTTGGCTGATCAATACGATGTGCCCCTGATCGACCTCACGGCCCGTTATGGATCCTATGCAGCGGGCGCCGCTCTTGGCCTCTACGATGACACTGTGCATCAGACGCCATTGGGCTACGCTGATCAGGCGATGGCGCTTTTTGATGTGTTGAGGCCACAATGATGGGATTTACAAGCGATTCGCGCCTCTCAACTCATAATATTGACATCGTAAATTCGTGACTTTATGCTCCGATTCAATTCTGAATTTTCAATAATCAGCCTTAATACCTCATCTTCATAATATTTAACACTGCTAAATCCGAGACCGATCGCTATTTCTTTCAAAATACCGGTCTCTCGAACTGGACATCGATCTATAATCGAATACAACGCTCCGGAGTCAATATAATGTTTTAGTTCGCTATAAACCGAATTGTATTGAGATTGTATTGTAATAGTAATTTGATTTTGCGATCTAACATCTTCCGCGCTTGGCATGCTTGACATTATTTGATCTCTAACTCTTCTTGTGGCAATTTTCTGAGCTAATGCTTCAATAATGCCCGACTGTTTCAGGCGCACTAACGCACGTTGCTCTGCCCGATTAACCAGACTCAATTCGTCATTTTGTGTTCTGATTGAGAGCGCTTTGGCAACGGCGCGAACGACATCCTTTGAGTAATAAATGCTCTCAATGGAATACACATCAAGCGACATCACTCTTTCACCTAGTAATTTATCGCGAAACGCCTGATCCATTGAATCGTTGTCGACAATTCCAAATGCTTTTACGTGATGCATGGACTCTGAATTCGATACCCCAACGACAGCCCGTCTTACTTCATTGCATGATTTTCGCGCTTGAATTCGATAATTCGGGAAAAGATAGGAGTACAAGCGATCATCGCGACCCATCGTTATACCTTCAACGAATATTACTCGGCGTCGCGCACCAAGAATGTCAGATCGAATATCCTCCGGCAAATGTTCTACGTCATCAATTAAATCAAAATCCCAACTAATTGCCCCATTACTGGACCACCCACAATCCCTAACCAATACAACAGGGGCCACTTTAAATCTAGAAATACTATCAATATCATGTGTCGATATTATAAATGCGCAGTCACCACGACGATCTACAATAAAATCAAGTACGCTATTAATTATTGATCTATTTATATGTAAATCTGGCTCGTCAATTATTATTACAGAATCCTTTGGAGCCATATAAAGTTCTGCAACCAACAATATTGTAGCGCGCTCTCCATCTGACAGTTGCGCGAAACTATATACATCGTTCCCTTTTCTTACTTCTATGCAATCAGCTGAGTTAATAAGATGAAATGAAAAATTTATATTACCCAATAGTTCATTTATTGCATCTAGCGGTGATTCGTCAAAATTGTCTTCGCCTTCAGCATTGGCGTTCGCATTTAGACCGATATTATATTGCCTTAACTTATGTGCGGTGTCTCTCTTCTGTAGGTCATAGAGAATGCACTCGTTCTTAGTGGTGCCCGCGACGGGGCGGACGCGAATATCGTTGCGCGGTTGAAACCCGTTTGTTTTTTGAGCTATTTCAGATCGAGTTCGAGGTGTAATCGATAGTTGGTCCGCATCAAAATAAAACACACGGGATCCCGGAAGAAACAATACAGGTTTAGTTGTTCTTGAATTATGATATCTCGACAAATACTCCAGCAGTGCTGACTTTCCCGATCCATTAGGACCGACGACGAATATCAAGTTTTTACCTGGAAGGTGGATATGTTTGTCACCAGAACCCGTTGGAATTGCTATGTCTATGTCGGTCATTTATTTATCCGAGACGCTATGAGTGTCAGGTGCGCTGCCTTGCCGCCGACCATGTGTGAAACTTGGGTCGCGGCAGGCACGGCACGCTAACGCAACCTAAAGCAGAACGGCAAGAGAGCCGGGCGGAGATGTCAGGGTCGCCGCCCGGCTCCATCCGCCTAAGTGCAGCCCCAGAGCGGACCATCTCCATCTACCACGGCCGCCTTCGGGCGGCCTTTCCTTTTCCTAATCACATCGACAGGTGACCTATGGATCTGCGCGACCTGCAGTCGGCGCTCAATGCGCGCGGCTGGACGCCTCCGCTTGCCCTTGACGGCGAGTGGGGGCCGGCGACCGACAAGGCCGTCTCTGACCTCCTCTCCGAAGCGGGCGTCGCATGGGAGGAATGGCCGTCGAATCGCCGCGCGCTGGCGGCCAAGCAGGTGATCTGCAAGCTCGCCGGCATCGACACTGGCGCCATCGACGGACGCGAGGGGCCGCAGACGCGGCATGCCCTTGAGGTGTGGGATGCCCGCCAGCGGGGCGATACCTCGGCCGAGACCTGGCGCGACCCGCCGGCGGTGCAGCCCATGGTGTGGCCCAAGCAGGTGGATGTGCAACGCTTCTACGGCGCGCCGGGCGAGAACCAGACGATGCTGGTGCTGCCTTTCCCCATGCGCCTCGCATGGGAGACGGACACCATCGTCAAGCGCATCTCCATCCACGAGAAGGTCCACGACAGCGCGGCCCGCGTGTTTGACCGGGTGCTCGACCACTACGGCATCGAGGGCATCCAGAAGCTCGGCGTGGATCTCTTCGGCGGCTCACTGAATGTCCGGCGCATGCGCGGCGGCTCGGCATGGTCCATGCACTCGTGGGGCATCGCCATCGACTTCGACCCCGACCGCAATCAGCTGAAGTGGGGCCGCGACCAGGCGCGCCTTGCCAAGCCTGACGCGGAGGCGTGGTGGCAGCTGTGGGAAGAGGAAGGCTGGCTCTCCCTCGGCCGCTCCCGGAATTACGACTGGATGCACGTGCAGGCGGCGCGCCTGTGACCGACGCCGGCCACGATCCCGACGACGCGCCGCTGCCTCGCCCTTCCTGGCGGGTCCGACGTCGCATCATCCACGCCACGCTGATCTTCTGCGCCGGCGAGGTGATCTACCTGACCATTTGGGGGCGGGATACCGGCCTGCACGAGACCATTGCCAACGGCTCCTACCTCCTCGCCGGCGCCGTCATCGGCGCCTTCGTGTTCGGCGCCGTGTGGGACGACGCCAACGTCATGTCGAACCTCGGCCGTCCGCGCCGCCCC
>JAYSCE010000024.1:0-12769 GCA_041915035.1 Xanthobacter sp. | reverse complement strand
GCGGCCGGACTTCGAGGGCATCGACGCGCCCCAGCCTCCGAAGGACTACGGCTCATGAGCATTCTTGCCATGTTTGCGTCCGGCGCCATCTCCTGGCTGCTGGCGCTGGTGACCGGCGCTGCGCTGCTGGTGGGCATCGCCGCCCTCGTCTGGTCGCGCATTCCGCGACTGCCCTACAGCCACCTTGCCGCTGGCATCGCCGGGCTGCTGCTCTTCATCGCCGGATGGGCAGGGCATGCCTCTGACCAGAGGGGGCGGATGGAGAGGCAGGCGCTCATTGAGGCCAACCGGGCCTTGGTCAAGGAAGCGGCCTCAGAGCGGGCCAAAGTGGCATCCCTCGCACGGGACGCGGAGACCGCCGCCGCCCACGCAGCTGCGGCAGAAGCCAAGGCTCGCGCTCTGGAAGACATCATCGCGCAAACGCCTGACACGCCCGCCCTCGACGCCGAGACCAGCGCCCGCGTGCGCGGGCTGTGGAGGTGACCATGACACCGACGCGCATTCTGATCGCCGCCGCCTGCCTCATCGTGCTGGCGCTCGCGCTCGCCGGCTGTAACGCCACCCCTGCCCGGGTGCGGCTCGATCTCGCCCCCATCCCGGAGGATCTGCGCGCCTGTGCCCGGCGCTACGTGCCCGCCCCGGCCGGTGACAAGCCCCTGACGCAGCGCGAGGTGGTCGCCCTGATCGGCCGCCTCAAGGCCAGCGAGGAGGCCAAGTCCGGCTGTCTCGCCCGGCTCATCGCCCTCTACGAATCGCAGGCCGAGATGGTGCGGGAGGCGCTGAAATGACCACGGAAGCAAAGGCGGCGGCGGACCAGATGACCGAAGACGCTCCACCCCCGAACCGGGAGCACTGGACCATCGACAAGCGCATTCCCCTCGCGCTGATGACGGGGCTCCTCTTTCAGGGTGCCGTCTTCACCTGGTGGGCCTCAAAGCTCGACAGTCGGGTGGAGGCCGGCGATCACCGGCTCGCCAAGCTGGAAAGCAAGGACAGCGAGCAGCGGGCCGACCGCGACCGCATGATCCGGCTTGAGGAGCGCATCATCTCCATGGTCGAAGAGCAGCGGCGCATGAACGGCAAGCTGGAGCTGCTGCTCGACGAACGCCGCCCGGAGCGACGGTAGTCCTGGCGCGGCCGCCGAGGAACTGCGCCTGTCGCCTGATGAGGTCGACGCCCTCCTGCGCGACCTCCTCGCTGCCGCCATCGCCCAGCGGAGCCCGATGATGGTACCGTCAGCTCAGTTGCCGAGAAGAATACCGCCTGCAGCCAGCGACAGCGCCGAATTGACGAGAGGGGACATATTATAGAGCTTCTAAGTAACTCACTGACTGATGAACCGCCCTCCTATGCACGTTGCATAGTCGCGCAAATCCCCCAAAATAATTCAAATCTGGCTACACGCGACATATTCGCCGCATACATCCATTATCATTTTATATTTCTGCTTTCTGACTCAACATAAACGATGGAAATAAATACACTTTTTCGAACCATATACATCAATTGTTGACTTTCTCCAGCGGTTCGATACGCTTTAGCGCTAGATGAGTAGCATGTGTTAGGGGGGGCATATGTCGATCAGCCGGCTGCACGTTTTCTGGGCATCCTTTTTCCTATCGGTTCTGACTCAAGTCGCCGGAGTCGATGCAAAGTGTATTCCCGTTAGCGACGTGAAAACCGTGATGATTTCCGAAAAAGTTCTTTCTTCGATCTCCAGTCTAAATATGGATAGGGAGAGCGTATTTAAGGCCATTCACACTGTATCTGAGCCTGAGACGAGCGGATGCTGGGCCGGCACCTCGGGCAATTTCGACGGCCAGATTGTCTCGGTTGGTGTTCTGCAATGGAACTACGGGCAGAATTCACTCCAACCACTTATGCGACGCTATCGGGAAAAATTTGCTACGGAATCAGCCTTTAATTCCAGCATAGGCAAGCTCATGCCACATTTCGGAAAATTGGTTTTCAGCGAAGGATGCCGCCGGATACCAATCACGACCGATTGTCAAAATATACTTGAAAATCAAAGCCAAAATGGCCGCTTAGATTCAATCTTTCGGGATGAATTTGACAGCCTATTCAACAGTGATGATATGATACAAATTCAGGTTGATCGTTTCATTGCGTTGTTACAAAGCGTGAAGGACGATCTGCATCGGATATTTCCATCCGAGCCAATTACTGGCCTGAAAGTAAAGTGGGCGATCGATACAAAAACTCAACAAGGGAACTTCCCTCGCAATGCAGATATAGAACGCACGCGGAAGTCGCTTGCTTCCGCCTCGGCGGAACGAAAAAGGACGAGCATTGCCGGAATCGTACATTGGTACGAGGGCCTATGCAGCACGATTGACCAAGGCGGAATCTCGCACGATTGTTCTTTCAATATCACTGAATGGACTAAGCTCAATTCTAGCGGTGCTATTTCAGAAGAGCAGTGCGAGCTTTTGCATCTGACCTTTTTGCGCAGCCGCGTTGCCCAAGTAATGTCGGGATATTGGCAGGCCCTCGCTTTTCAACGAAGGGCGCGAATCATCTTGGGTGTCGGTAGCGTGGGTGGCGATATTCAAAAACGCCCCATAATAACGTCATGGCTAGCATTATAGACCTGATATCATAATAGTTAGAGCGGAGCCGTCGATCGCTGTATTGCCGCTCGGATGCGTGCTTGTTCTTTGCGTTGCCACAGAGTATCTGGCCCACCTCTGGAATGCGGGGTCAGCTAGCGCGCGTAGTCAGCGCGCGACGGGCCATGCCTCCTCAGCGGCCGGCCGCGCGGAACCACCGGGACGAGGAAATTCTTAAGATGCCCTGTGCCGATTTCGCGGAACACGGTCAGGGGGCCACCATCGGAGGACCCGCCCCAGCTACTCATCGGCTGTTTCGGTGAATAGCTAAGCTCACGGTTATGTTACCGGGTGACCCAGAGGCACGCCCAATCGTTAGCTGTACAAGTAAAGGCACTGCAACCCGAGTTCAGGGCCTTTGGGGGGCTGCCATATGGACAACGAGGCATCGAGCTACATCGCCAGCTTGGCGATCGAGTTGCGCAAGATCGCGCAACAGGCGCGGCTCACTACCAGCGTCTATTTGCTGGACATGCTGATCCGTGAGAATAATGGCCGCATAGCGGAAGGGGAAGAGCGGCGCCGACAAGAGCAGAAGCTCGGTTAGGCGGCATCCCAGAGCCTCGCGTGATCCCTGACCAATCCAGGAGGGTCGATCATGCGCCACATTACGACGGCCGTCGTCGGCGCCATCGTGGCTGGTTATGGGACGCCGGCGGCTGCGGCCGTGACCGCTCGGTACCTCGGGGTCCCGGACATCCCCGTCGCCTCCATGGAGGGCATGGTCGGGTTCGTCCTCGGCCTCATCGGAATGTCGCTGTGCGAGGCGCTGATGCGTTGGGCGCGCATCTGGCGTGACGGCCCGCCGCCCGCGCTTCCACCCTCCACTTCCTGAAGGGCGCGCCATCGGCGCTCCATTGGTGGCGAGTTAACCAGCGCCCGGTGAGCTAGTTAGAAATCCCGAGATGCATAAAAAATGCTTCATTGCGCGCGCGTGCTCCCCGCAGCAGATCAGCATAGGACTGAATCTGGATGAACATGCTGAAATCCTCGTCCCACTTGTAGAAACATCTATGGCCCGCCTTCTGCGTATACGGACCAAACTGTCTCATCATCTTTATAAGCGAAGGCGTTATGTCGGCAATGATGTGGCCCGAGAACGGTGTTGTCCGGTCGACGGCGCGAAGCTCGCGGCCATCATGCGACACCACCCGCCCGGCGTCACGAATGCGGGTGCAATAATCCCTCAACTGGATAATCGGATTGTCAGAAAGCGTGTAATCGTCTCTCCCCGGCCTCTTGAACTCAATAATGTTCACCGGCTCCACAGTACCAGCGCGATCCATTCCGATCCCGAGGTCGAAAAAGGTGACATCCGGCTCTTTGGTGCTGTCATCAGCGCCGCCCGTGATGGATTTAAGTGTCTTGTCGGAGTTGAAATACGAATAAAACGCCAGCTGATCGTCGACAATCCATAGATTGTGATCTTTGTAAGAAAGATCCTCTTTAGTTGTCCGCAGCGGGCATATAAGTTCATGAACCATTTCCTCGAGATGATAATTTTCCTTATCGACATCCTGGTATCTTAGATGGTCGTCTAATACATTAAGAATGAGTTTTCTTTTGTAAACGTATTCTGCAAGAGATCCTAGCGACTCCTTGCCTAGTTCTTTTGTATATGTCCTCACGTCTTCGTCGATTTTCGCTTTCGAGGTTTTGGCGCGTGTGTAGTCCCGCCGGACCTTTTTTTCCTTCCGAAGCGACGTCCTGGATAATTCCAGATAAATCTCCTCATCGGACTGGGTCGACAACTCCAAGGTCGCCGCGAAAGCCGCCGGATCGTCCACCACCGTCATAAAACGAAGGTGCTCGGAAAGGAGGCGAGCAACGCGGTCGGACTGAGCTTTGCGGATTTCGGTGATGTATTCCGCCAGAAATTCCTTCGATATCTGAAGAGCCTTCGTGTTGACCTCAGACTTCATTTCATCAGGCCAAGAAAACGCGGTCCTTTCTTGAGTGACATGCTTGTCGAGGTAATCGCCGGAAACGAAAGCGTAATAGACGTACTTTCCTCCGATAACCGTCAGACCAATTGCATTGTCAATTGGAGTGCGGACGACTGAGCGCCCGTTGGCTCCATAAAAAATGGCATTGTTGCCCTTCTCGCCATCCGAAAGATGCTTGGGGAGAAGGTAGCAGCTCATTTTGAAGTTGTGACTGGAGCTTCCCTGATCTACTGAGAATAAGCGCTCGTGGTCTTCTTTCACGTAGTGTGCAAACACGTCAAACAAATCGAATCTATCGCCATCGATTAGAACCATTCTCGGAGTGTTCAGATTGACGAAATAGGAGAGGAAATGGCTAATTATTCTGGCCTGTAGCGTTTCAGTTTTTTTTGGACAGACCGACCTATATTCTGACTTCATCGACGCCAGCTTCACCACAGTACCTAAGCTGGGAACGACCAAGGACGGCCCCTCATCGCGGATCTGGTCGTGGTCTGAGAACAAAAAATCAAAACCGAGAGTGTCGCTTGGATTGGGGCCAAAGCGGCTGTCGATGCGCACCGCATCGAAAACCTTGAGCCACATGAAGCGTCCAATTCCCTTTCCGCCACGTTTCTCTTTGTGGCGTGAGTCAGATTTAGCGAAGGATTTGAGGTTGACCGTATCAAACCCAATTCCATTGTCACGTACTTCAAAACTCTGCACCAGACCTTCATCGCCGTCGCGGAAGATCTCGATTTCGATTTTGCCTTCGGTGAGGTTGTCCGACCCAAACCGGTCTTCGATCGCCTGGATTGAGTTCATTATGGCTTCAAACAACGGTACAAGTGCATTTGCCGGCGACGGCGCGAGGGAAATGTTAGCTATCCTCCCGATGAAATCCGAAGACACGTTGATTGACACGACGTTCCCCCGTGAAAGCCGCGTACTTCCGGCGAGCTAGAAACGAGCAAATGTATAGGCGAAACTGGGTCGATTATCTAGCTGTCGCAACTGCCTCACGCGGCAAAGATCGGAAATCAGGAAGCTGCTGGTCCGCACTTGAAATTGGTCCTGGTGACGGGAAAGCGAACGACTGGCAGGATTCGGCGGCTACTGGAGCGCGTCGAATGGCGACGATGGGGTCGCTAGCTGACATGGTGGCTGTAGAGGTTGCACATGAGCCGAGGCTACGGCACAGCGCCGGCCGCGCGCCAGCCCCTATATCTCGTGGCTTGTTCTCTTTTCGTTCTCATGGAATCCATAGGCGCAGATCAGCGCCGGAGATGACACATGTCGAGCGAGCCCCAGCCCGCCGAGCAAATCCCTTTTGACGTCAGCGATGCGGAGATAGACGAGGCCTTGGCGGCCTGCGATGGCGATGCCCGCGCGACGATCCGCGCGCTCCTCGTCGGACAGGCCTACCTTGAGCATGAGATGTCCCGCCTCCAGGCGGACGCATCGACGGGCTTCCGCCGGCGTCGCCACGCTCTAGGGGATTGAGGTGGGCCGCCAATCTAAGCGGTATTGGAGCGCGGCGGACCGAGAGGCCTTCATCGGGGCTGTGGTGGCGGTCCGACATCGCATCATCGCCCTGATGAGCACTTGCCCTATCGGATCTCCGGAATACCGTGCCCTTTCGAACCTTATGGACGCGGTGAATGCGGCAGGCAGATTCCTTGATCTCAAGTGGACCCATCCAGGAGGCAACCAGTTTCAGGGAAAATAGATGAAAGACCAGCCGTGGACCTCGCCCGACGCGCCGCGCTGGAAGCGATGGATCGCGTGGGCCTTGCTGATCGCTGCCAGCGGAGCAATCGTGATCGTGGAGTTCTTTCGGCCGCTCGCATGGGCTTGGCATTGGCTTGAGGACGTCATGCGGCGGTGACGTTCCGGCACCGTCGAACGTCGTCACGGCCGGTGATAGCCTCCGTCACCACTGAGGGAGGGAATCATGAAGACGCTCGCAATCGCGTTTGCCCTGCTGTCGTTTTCCGCCGTCGCCGCTTCGGCGGACACCTGCGTTTCCAATGCCGACGCGAAGAAGCTCGCCGGCGCGGCGCGCACCAGCTTCCTCGGCAAGTGTCAGAAGGATGCGGCAGCGGCTTGCGATGCTCAGGCGACCGAGAAGAAGTTGCAGGGGGCCGCGCAGGCCAGCTTCACCAAGAAGTGCGTGAAGGATGCGGTCGGCCAATAGCTCGGAGTGAAGTTGGTTCGGCCATGAGGGTTCGCCAAGCTTGTCGGGAACATATCGAGATTCCAGCTTGGCGAACCTTTAAGCAACCTATTGGAAACAATGAAATTTGCGAGTCCCCTTGGGAGCGCCATTATCCCCTCAATTCCAATGACTACCCACGGTGATACGCACGCGGGGTACGTTTGTGGGGAAATGGATCCAGCGGGCTCCTGTTTGCGGGAGACCCGCCGCGGCATTGTCCGCTATGGGACGGCTGTCTCAGCAGAGCCGCATCCGGCGCCGAAC
The DNA here is from genome assembly GCA_041915035.1 of Xanthobacter sp. Lineage (GTDB taxonomy): Bacteria > Pseudomonadota > Alphaproteobacteria > Rhizobiales > Xanthobacteraceae > Xanthobacter. The sequence continues at coordinate 5,732 of JAYSCE010000024.1, read as the reverse complement.
GAGGCGTAAGCTCGTTCGCTGGGTGGCCCGCAGCGCAAGGCTTGTGGTCAATGCCCCGGTCAGCCTCGTGCTTGCCCCAGGAGGGCACCAGCGGACAGAAATCCCCATGGCGCGCTTTTGCGTTATTTCACCACGGATCGGGCCTTCTCGGCAAAGGTCGCGTGAGCAGCCCTCGGTAAAGGCGATCTTCGCACCTCACTTCGCCGCCCACCGAGGGGTTCGCAGCGGAAATCCCGGATGCGCGACTGCGCCCTTTTGAACAAAAAGTGTCAAAATCCAACGTCTATAATAAGAATTATATCATATACACTGGGACAGATTGGATTCTTATTGACATACATCAATTATAATTCAGACATGATTGCTTCGCGAAACTTATGCAAATGGCATCTAGTGTGCGACGGAAACGAACTTTCCAGTCGTCGCGCGGGAAGCCGCGCGCCAGGGGGTGGCGCATGTTCAAGCTTCAGGATCAGCGGACCCTCGTGGTCGGTGTCGCCAATGACCAGTCCATTGCCTGGGGCTGCGCGAAGGCATTTCGCGAGCAGGGTGCGGACGTCGCCGTCACCTATCTCAACGAGCGGGCCGAGGCGCATGTCCGCCCGCTCGCCGAGAGCCTTGGCGCCGAGATCATCCTGCCGCTCGACGTCAGCATTCCAGGCCAGCTTGAAGCTGTTTTTGCGGAGATCACCGCGCGCTGGGGCCGGCTCGACACCCTGCTGCACTCCATCGCCTTCTGCCCGAGGGAGGATCTCCACGGCCGGGTTATCGATTGCTCCGCGGAGGGCTTCGCGAAAGCCATGGACGTCTCCGTCCACTCGTTCCTGCGCATGATCCGCCTCGCCGAACCCCTCATGGGCGCGGGCGGCACCTGCATGACCGTCTCATTCTACGGCGCGGAAAAGGTCGTCGAGCATTACAACATCATGGGGCCGGTGAAATCCGCCCTCGAATCCGTGGTGCGCTATGCGGCGGCGGAGATGGGCGAGAAGCGCATCTCTGTCCATGCCCTCTCCCCCGGCCCGCTGAAGACCCGCGCCGCCTCTGGCATCGGCCATTTCGACGACCTTCTCACCGCCGCCGCCGAGCGCGCGCCGACCCACCTTCTCGCCTCCATCGAGGACGTGGGGGCTTTCGCCGCCTTCCTCGCCAGCCGCGAGGCCGCCAACGTCACAGGCGGCATTCACCAGATCGACGGCGGCTACAGCATCATCGGCTGAGCCGCGGCAGTCCCTTGTCTCCGCATTTCCTTCCGGCGCCGCCCCGGGGGCGGCCCACATTGAAGGCGCCCCGAGAATGAAACGTGAGAACAGGACATTCAGCGAGCTTCAGGTCGGCGACAGCGCGGAACTGCGCCGCGTCTGCACGGCGGACGACCTGTTCGTGTTCGCCACCGCGTCTGGCAACCACAATCCGCTGCACCTGCCCGGCTACGATCTCGACCAGGATGGCCGGCAGGACGACGCGACGGCGCCGGCCATGTGGGTGGGCTCGCTCATCTCTGCCGTGCTGGGGAACATCCTGCCCGGCGCCGGCACGCGCTACCGCTCCCAGAATTTCGAATTCCTCGGCCGCGCCAAGGCCGGCGACGATCTGGTCGTCCGCGTGCGCCTCACCGAGAAGCGGGACGACGGCGACGTCGTGCTCGCCACCACGGTCCATCGGGAGGAGCCGGAAGAGCTGCTGCTGAGGGGCGAGGCGGTAGTGACCGCGCCGCAGACCAAGATCGAATATGAGGAGCAGCACATTCCCGGCCTCCTCGTCGAGCGCCATCGCCACTTCGACGCACTCGTCGCGCGGGCCAAGACGCTGGAGCCGCTCACGATGGCGGTGGTGGCGCCGGAGGAGCCGAACTCCCTGGGCGGCTCGCTGCTGGCGGCGCGGCACCATCTCATCACGCCCGTTCTCATCGGCTCGCGCGCCAGGATCGAGGCGGCCGCGCGGGAGACCGGCGAGACCCTCGACGGCATCGAGATCATGGACGTGGCCGACCATGCAGCCGCGTCGAACCTTGCGGTGGACCTCGTGGCCCAGCACCGGGCCGGCGCACTCATGAAGGGCCACCTGCATACGGACGAACTGCTGCACGCCGCCCTGCGCAAGGAGAACGGCCTGCGCACGGGGCGTCGGTTCACCCACATCTTCGTCATGGACGTGCCGGGGCTCGCGCACCCGCTGCTGGTGACGGATGCCGCCATCAACATCCAGCCCGACCTCGCCACCAAGATCGACATCGTGCAGAACGCCATCGATCTCGCCATCTCCCTCGGCATCCCCAAGCCCAAGGTCGGCGTCCTGTCGGCGGTGGAGACCGTGAATCCACAGATCCCCTCCTCCGTGGACGCGGCGCTCCTGTCCAAGATGGCAGAGCGCGGCCAGATCACCGGCGGCCTCGTGGACGGGCCGCTCGCCATGGACAATGCCATTGACGTCGCCGCCGCCCGCACCAAGGGCATCGTCTCTCCCGTCGCGGGCCATGCCGAAATCCTGGTGGTGCCGAACCTCGATGCCGGTAACATGGTTGCCAAGCAGCTCACCTACGTTTCCCATGCCGAGGGAGCGGGGCTGGTGATGGGAGCGAAGGTGCCGATCATCCTCACCTCGCGCGCCGACAGCGCCAAGGCGCGCCTCGCGTCCTGCGCCGTCGCCGCCATCCACCACGCGCGCATGAGCGCCCTCGTGTCCGCCGCCCGGGACGGTGCCCGATGACCACGCTGCCGGTTGCCCTCACCCTGAATGCAGGCTCTTCGTCGCTGAAGTTCAGCCTGTTCGACATCTCGGGCGAGCCCAGACAGATGGCCATCGGCCTCGTCGAGAACATCGGGAAGCAGCCGCGATTGAAGGCCGATCTGGGCGAGGCCCTGCCGGCCGTCACGCGCGAGCTGAAGCCCGAGGAAGCCGCCGACCACAAGGCCGCGCTCGCCACGGTGCTCGCCTTGCTGCGCGCGAGCTTTCCCGGCGCCAAGGCGTCGGTGGTGGGTCACCGCGTGGTCCATGGCGGCCCCCATTTCGCCGAGCCTGTGGTGGTGACGGATCAGGTGATGGCGGAGCTGAAGCGCCTCTCGCCCTTCGCGCCCATCCACCAGCCGCACAACATTGCCGGCATCGAGGCGGCGCGAGCGGCCTTTCCGGAGGCGCTGCAGGTGGCGTGCTTTGACACCGCCTTTCACCGCCACCATCCCAAGGCGAACGACGTCTTCGCCTTGCCCCGCGAATATTACGACAAGGGCATCCGCCGATACGGCTTCCACGGCCTCAGCTACGAATATGTCTCCGGCGAGTTGAAGCGCATCGCCCCGCAGATCCATGCCGGCCGGGTGGTGGTGGCGCACCTCGGCAATGGCGCGTCCATGTGCGGCATCCTCGGCGGACGCTCGGTGGCGTCCACCATGGGCTTCACCGCCCTCGACGGGCTGCCCATGGGCACGCGCTGCGGCCAGGTGGACCCGGGCGTCATCTTCTACATGGTGCAGCAGGAAGGCCGCAGCATCGACGAGGTGCGGGACATCTTCTACACCAAGTCCGGCCTGCTCGGCCTGTCCGGCATCTCCAACGACATGCGCATCCTGGAAAGCGCCGGCGTGCCGGAGGCCAACGAGGCCATCGACTATTTCGTCTTCCGCATTCGCCGCGAGCTGGGCGGCCTCGCCGCGGCTCTCGGCGGCATCGATGCCCTCGTCTTCTGCGGGGGCATCGGCGAAAATTCCCGCAAGATCCGCCGACGCATCTGCGACGGGCTGGACTGGATCGGGCTGGAGCTGGACCATGACCGCAACGACGGCAATGCGCGCGTGATCTCGACCGATTTCAGCCGGGCGCGGATCATGGTGGTGCCCACCAACGAGGAAATCGTCATCGCACGTGCCGCCAAACGATTGTCGGCGGCGCCGGAAGCGACGGCGGCGGAGTGAGGCAGGGGGGGATAGATGAGGAAGGCGATCAGACCGGAGGAAGCAGCGGACATCGTGCCTGATGGGGCCGTGGTGCTCATCGGCGGCTTCATGGGTGTGGGGACGCCCGAGCGCATGATCGACGCACTGGTCGCGCGCGGGGTGAAGAACCTCACCGTGGTGGCGAACGATGCCGCCATGCCGGGCAAGGGCATCGGCAAGCTGGTCAGCGCCGGCGCCGTCTCTCGGGCGATCATGTCGCATATCGGACTCAACCCCGAGATCCAGAAGAAGATGATCGCGGGCGAGGTGGAGGTGGAACTGGTGCCGCAGGGCACGCTGGTGGAGCGCATCCGCGCCGCAGGCGTGGGCCTGGGCGCAGTCATCACGGCCACCGGCATCGGGACGCCCGTGGAAGAGGGCAAGCAGGTGCTCGAAATCGACGGCAAGCGCTATCTGGTGGAAAAGCCCATCCATGGCGACTTTGCACTGATCGCCGCGCAGCAGGCGGACTATGCCGGCAACCTGCTCTATTCGCTGACCGCCCACAATTTCAATCCGATCATGGCGCTGGCCGGCCGCACCGTCATTGTCGAACCGGAGATGATCGTTCCGATCGGCGTGATCCCGCCCGACGCGGTGAAGACGCCGGGCGTGCTCGTGGACCACATGCTCGCGAGGGCCGCGTGATGGATGCCAAGGTAATGGATCGCCCCCGCGCGGGCATGAGCGCCAAGGAAGTGATCGCCCGCCGCGTCGCGCAGGAGATCAAGCCGGGGATGCTGGTCAATCTCGGCATCGGGCTGCCGAGCATGGTGGCCAATTACATCCCCCATGATTACGGCGTCTACTTCCAGGCGGAAAACGGGGTGATCGGCCTCGGTGCCCGCCCGCCGGAAGGCATGGAGGACCCGCACCTCACCGACGCCGGCGGCGGATTCGTGACCGCCGTGCCGGGCGCGGCCTCCATCGACAGCGCCATGAGCTTCGGCCTCATCCGCGGCGGCCATCTGGACATGACCGTGCTCGGGGGCCTGCAGGTGGACGAGCGCGGCTATCTCGCCAACTGGATGGTGCCCGGCAAGATGGTGCCCGGCATGGGCGGCGCAATGGATCTCGTTGCGGGCGCCAAGCGCGTGGTCGTGGCCATGGTCCATTCCGCCAAGGGCGAGGCCAAGATCGTGCCCGAATGCACCCTGCCCCTCACCGCCATGCGCCGCGTCAGCCTCATCGTCACCGAGCTGGCGGTGATCGAGCCGACGCACGAGGGCCTGTTGCTGCGCGAGCGCGGACCCGATGTGCGCGTCGAGGACATTCTCGCCCAGACGTCGGCGCGTCTCATCGTCGAGGACGACGTGCCCGAGATGCGGATCGGCTGATGTCGGCCGTCACCGAGCTGACGCGCGCCCTGGCCTTCGCGGCCGAGGCGCACGCCAACCAGCGCCGCAAAGGCGCGGCGCAGGAGCCCTACATCAACTGCTTGATCGAGGTGGTCGATCTGGTCGCGCGGGCGACCGACGGCGCGGACGTCGAGGTGGATGGGCGCTACGTGCGGATCTGTGCGGACGATACCGCCTGATCCTGAGGCCGGCGCCTCGGTCCGGCCCCGTTCTCATGTCCGACCCGCCGCGTCCCTGCCTCTCCCCCGCTCGTTGGCGGCGCTACTGCGCCGCCTCCGTCAGGGTGCCGAGCGGATCAGTGAGCACATCCGTCGTCGCCGGCGGCAGGCCGAGCACCTCGCGGAAGCGCTGGAGCATGGCGAGGGTGCGCGGCTCCATGTCCGCGAGGACGCCGGGCACGAACTGCACAACGTCGGCGGCCCGGCGACGCTCCTCCGGCGTG
>JAYSCE010000023.1:0-17940 GCA_041915035.1 Xanthobacter sp. | reverse complement strand
AGCGCGCCGACGAGCAGCAGCACGAGGATGATGATGAGGATCGTGGACATCAGCGGCCTCCCATTCGATGAGACGGAGCCACGCTCCGCCTTGCGCATCTGGTAACGCGCACGAGGCCTTGCAGTTCCTTGTCTTGTGGACGATCGCCCCAAGCTCGGCGGGCGACTCTGCCAACGCCTAGAGCGGCGCCGTGGCTCCGGCGAGCCAGTCCACGCTGCCCTCGTCCACCAGCGGCGCGAGCGTCGCCCGCACTTCGGCATGGTAGGCATTCACCTGCGCCCGCTCGGTGTCAGTGAGCAGGCCGAGGTCGATGAGCTGCCGGTCGTAGGGCACGAGGGTGAGGGTCGAGAAGGCCAAGCAAGGCCGCTCCCCCGCCTCCACCGGACGATCCTCCACGAGAATCAGGTTCTCGATGCGGATGCCGTAGGCGCCCGTGCGATAGAAGCCGGGTTCATTGGAGAGGATCATTCCCGCGGCCAGCGGGAGGTGGCCAAGCTGCGAGATGCGCGCCGGCCCTTCATGCACCGAGAGTCCCGCGCCGACCCCATGGCCGGTGCCGTGATCGAAATCGAGCCCGTTCTCCCACAGGAACTGCCGCGCCAAAGGATCGAGCTGGGCCCCGGTGATCCCCTTGGGAAACACCGCGCGGCTGAGCGCCAGATGGCCCTTCAGCACCAGCGTATAATGGCGACGCATGTCCGGTGTCGGCGTGCCGACGGCGAGGGTGCGGGTGATGTCCGTGGTGCCGTCGGGATATTGCGCTCCGGAGTCGAGCAGGAAGAGCTCGCCCGGATGGATCGCCCGGTTGGTCTTGCGGGTGACGCGATAATGCACGATGGCGCCGTTCTCCCCCGCGCCCGCAATGGTCGGGAAGGAGATGTCGGTGAGGCAGCCGGTGGCGCGGCGGAACGTCTCCAGCGCCTCCACCGCGTCGATCTCGGTGAGCTTGCCGGTGGGGGCCTCGCGGTCGAACCACGCGAGGAAACGCACCAGCGCCGCGCCGTCCCGGACATGGGCCGCGCGCATGCCGGCGATCTCGGCCGGATTCTTCGAGGCCTTGATGAGGGAAATGGGGTCAGCACCCTTGTCGGCAATGCCACCCGCCGTCTCGATGAGGGTGGCGAGGCGCACCGGCGCGGTCGCCTGATCGACGCGGATGCGCCCGCCCTTGCCGGCGTCCTTGCTGTCGCCTTTGGCAAAAGCGGTAAGCACGCGGTCGAGGTCGCCGACGCCGTGCAGGCGCGCATGCCCGGCGAGGGCGGCGCGCACCTCATGGGAGAGCTTCAGCGCATCGAGGAACAGGTCCGGTAGCCCCTCGCGAGGCACGATGCACCAGGCGAGCGGCAGCGGCGTGTGCGCGACGTCTCCGCCACGCATGTTGAACAGCCAGGCAGCCCCGTGCGGATCGGAGACCAGCACGCCGTCGAGCTTCTCCTCCGCGAGCTTCTCCTGCACCCGCCGAAGCTTGGTGGCGGTGTCCTCGCCCGCGACGGAGAGGTCGAGCAGGCGCACCGGCTCCCGCGGTGGCGCGGGCCGGTCGGGCCAGATCGGATCGAAGGGATCGACCTCCAGCGGCGCGAGGATGCCGCCCGCCGCCGCCACCGCCTTCACCAGCCGCTCGCGGCCATCGATGGTGGTCCGCCACGGATCAAAGCCGAGCCGGGCGCCGCGCGGCAGATGGCCCTCGATCCACTTGTCCGGCCGCGTCTGCGACAGCGGAACCACGGTGAAAGCCGCCTCATCCACCTGCGCCGGGGCCTGCAACGTGTAACGCCCGTCGACGAACAGCGCGGCCTCCGTCGGCAGCACCACGCAGGTGCCGGCCGAGCCGGTGAAGCCGGTCAGGTAGGCAAGGCGCTCCTCGCACGCCGGAACATATTCGTTCTGGTGCGCATCCGCGCGCGGGATCACATAGCCGTCGAAGCCGAGGCGCGCCAGCTCCGCCCTGAGCGCCGCCAGCCGCGCCGGCCCCTCGGCGCCATCGGCGAGATCGTCGAAGGTCTGGAAATGCGCCTTGAAGGGAGCATGGCCATGGGATGCGGGATGAACAGCGGAATTGGCAGAAGACGGGGACGTCATGGGCGGGGCGCCGGGCAATCGTTGAAATCCCGCCGACCATAGGAGCCCCGCCGGACGACGGCAACGCAGTGGGTATTTCGCCAAACGCCCTTGATGGGCAACCCCGCCTCCGATTATGGTCTGCGCCTGCGCGGGCGTAGTTCAGTGGTAGAACGACAGCTTCCCAAGCTGTATGTCGTGGGTTCGATTCCCATCGCCCGCTCCAGTTTCGCGAGCTGTGACAAGAGCTGGTCGGCTTGCAATCGAACGAGCCTCAGCCAGTCGCGTTCGCCTCGGCCTTTACCGCTTGTTCCGCTGAGCCGCATCCCCTCACGGTCCAATCGGGCTGTCCCGGATCGTCCTAAAACTTGCGCCGGGGCATTGAGCTTCGAGGGTGATCCGCCCGCGAGCGCGTCGGGTATGGCGGCGGCTTCGTGCCGTGCTTGTGCGCCGACAGCAGCCGCCCAAATCCTGGTGGACGGACCGCATTGGCAAGAGCCCTCGCGGGTGTCCCGCCATGCCCTCGGCGCGGCTGGAAGAGATGAGAGACCGCTTTCGGGCTGCAAGCGAATTCAATGAGAATGACCGCATATGCGGAATACGTCCCACGTCCGAACGTGAAACGATGAAATCCACCCAAATCCGAAATTTGATGGTGGGCGCACTAGGGCTCGAACCTAGGACCCGCTGATTAAGAGTCAGTAATTATACGTTCGCCATGGCATTCACTCGCCCGACAGACTCTTCTTGCATAGCCATAACATATTGAATAGCATTACATAGTCGCGCTCTAGCGCGATGTGGAGAATTCGAACCTTCAGACATCTCGATCCGCCAAAACCGTTTCAAAAACCGTCTCAATATATGAGCGACACGCCATGGCCGACCTTCGTTTCCAGCTCAACGATAAAGCCATCGAACGCCTCCCCCCGCCCGAAAATGGACGCTACATTGTCCGGGACACCGAGCTAAAGGGCTTCTTCCTCATCGTCGGCGCCCGCAAGAAGACCTTTACGATCCAGGGTGATCTCAGAGAGGAGGGAAAACGCGCCTCGACGATCCGTGTCGCCATCGGCGATACGTCGGAGATGTCCACCCGCGCTGCTCGGTCCATAGCGAAGGAGTATCTGGCGCAGATCAGTAGGGGCCATCATCCGAAAGGGGAGGAACGCGTAGCCAAGGCGACAACCGCTGCCGCTGTGGAGGCGTCGGAGGTCCGGAAGATCGTCGGTATCACGCTTCGTCAGGCCTGGGCGCGATACGAGATCTCGCTGGTTCGCAAGAATCGGAGCGAGCGCACCGTCGAAGGTTATCGTGATCATATCGAGCGCCTCTTCGCCGAATGGCTGGACACGCCGCTGATCGAGCTTGGCAACGACCCGGCGAAGGTTGCCGCCAAGCACGATGCCATCACGGCAGAGAACGGCCCCTACATGGCCAATGGCAGCATGCGCACGCTCCGGGCTGTCTACAACCATGCCCGCAGGACCAACCGGGAACTCCCTGCCGAAAACCCCGTCGGAGGTATCGATTGGAATGGCGAGAAGCGCCGCGACACCGGCATGGGTCTCGCCGATCTGAAAAGCTGGTTCATGGAGCTTGTCGCGATCGAGAACCCGATCCGACGGGAATTCCACTTATTCACCTTGCTGTCTGGGTGCCGCTCCACGGCGCTGAAGGAAGCAAAGGTCTCTCACCTTGATCTGCGCCGTCGCGTCCTGCACGTTCCCAAGCCCAAGGGAGGCGCCGATCGCGCCTTTGACATCCCCCTATCCCGACACATGATCATGTGCCTGATGCGGGCGATGCGCTTCGGCCGCCTATTGCATCCATTCGAGGCACGGGAATGGATCTTCCCCGCCGCCGGCGCCGATGGCCATCTTTCCGAACAGAAGGAAGACCGGGAGACCCTGTCCAAGTGGGGCAACGACCTGCGTCAGACCTTCCGCACGATTGCTACACCGGCCGGCGTTTCCGAACTGGACGCCAGAATGCTGATGAACCACTCCATCCCTGGGGTGAACGCAGGGTACATCACCCGTCACAAGCTCTTGGAAGATCACTTGCGCGCCCAGCAGCAGGCCATCAGCTCTCTGGTCTTCACTACGCTCGGGGACGATCTAGCCAAGAACGAGAAGATCGCCTCCTGGCTCGGACTGGGAGCCACGCAGCGCACCATCCGTTGCGCTGAGGAGGCATTTAAGAGGCGTGAGGTGGTGGCAGCTTAGAGTCCGTTTGAGAATGTTTAGGGATGGACGATCCGGCGCAGCATGATGCCTCACAGAGCGACGTGGATCATGGCTTCGGAGACGTCGAGACGCTGGTCGTTATCGCGCACGGGCCGCTTCCAGCTGGTCATCCAACCGAAGATGCGCTCGACGACCCAGCCGAAGCGGAACCTGGAAGCCGGACTCTTTGTCTGTGCGGCGGAGGATCTCCGAGACGAAGCCGCGATACCCAGCCGCATCCATGAGGGGTGTGCGGTCAGGGCCATGAAGCGTTGGGCGTGTGACACGGATATCACTCTGTGGATGTCCTCAACTTGGATACGCAGCTTTTGACTGTCTCGACGAGCTGTTCGAGGCGAGATGGCGGGCGGGTTCTGTATAGGCGGGCGATAACCAGTTCCTGCGGCCGGAACGGACCGTCCAGCGGCCGCGAAACGAGCCCGCCCTGATCCGGGGCGACGTAAGGCGGCGAGAAGTTCAGCACCGTGTAGCCGAAGCCATTAGCCACCATGCTGCGCAGCATCTCGAACGAGCCGGTCCGGTAGGCGATGCGCGGCTCTATGCGCTCCGACGCGAAGATTGACAGGAAATAGTCCCGCGTTTTTGGCAGGTCCAACAGAATGAAGGGCTCTTTCGCCACGTTGGCGAGACGCAAGCGCTCCCGCTGAAGCGCCGCGTGACCGGCCGGCACCACCAGTTGCACCGGCATGGTGCGGAGCGTGGTCGCCTGCACGGTAGTCGGCAGGTCATAGTCGTAGAGGATCGCCAGATCGAGCGCGCCACTGTGCAGGCCTTCGAGCAAGCTGTCGTGGCTGTCCTCCTGCCAGCGCGCCTGGATCTTGGGGTGATCCTTCTCCACCTCCTGCATCAGCCGGGGCACGAGATAGGGTGCCAAGGTGTTCAGACAGCCGATGCTCAGACGGATGGCCGCGCGCGGCCCACCACGCTCGCCCATGGTCTCGATCTCCCGCACATGCAGGAGGATGCTGCGCGCATGAACGGCGAGATCGCGCCCCGCGGGGGTGAGCAGCATGCCCCGCGCATGGCGGCGCATGAACAGCTTCACTCCCAGGATGCGCTCCATCTGGGAAATGGCTGTCGAAACGGAGGAGGGTGAGACATTCAGCGCCTCGGCCGCCCGCAGCACGCTCAGCTGGTTCGCGGCCGTGAGGAAATACGCGAGCTGGCGCAGGCTCAGATTGGGCACGTCCCGCCAACCATCCTCGCCCTCGGACCTGTTCATGTCATGTGCCCCATGCTTCCGAGAGCTGCTCACAACCTGAGCCGCGCGAAATCCGTCGCCGGCATAAGCGCTCAAACATGATGCAATAAGGGCCCATCAAATCAGCATACAGGTGCCTTTTGCAGCATCTATCTCGCAAGTGCTCAAAAAGATATCGCATAGCACAAATTGCGTCAGAGCTCTTGGTTCGGATTTATTGACTTTGTAATCGCACTAATTCGATTTGCCAACCTCAAGAGCCGGCGCAATGCTCGTGTCATCCAAAGCGGAGCCGCTTCCCGGAAAGAGAAGCACCGCACCAACTCCGCCGCCCTACGGAGAGCCGGACGCATGGCCCAGCAGAAGCAGTTCCTCTCACAGCCCTTTGCCGGATACCTGAACGAGCCGGTGCCGGAGGAGAACGTCGAACTCACCCATGTCGAAAAGGGCTCGGCCGCTGGCGAACTGCTGCGGCGCTATTGGCAGCCGGTGGCCCTGACCAGGGAGATCAAGGATGTGCCGCTCGGCATCCGCATGTTCGGCGAGGACCTCGTGGTCTTCCGCAACACCGCTGGCGAATACGGTATCCTCGACCGCCATTGCCCACACCGCGGAACGTCGCTGGAATTCGGCCTGCCCACCGAGTGCGGCCTGCGGTGCTGTTACCATGGCTGGCTCTTCGGCATGGATGGCAAGGTTCTGGAAACGCCCGGCGACCCGCCCGGCAGCACGCTGAAGGATAGGCTCTACCACGCCGCCTATCCGGCCCGCGAATACAAGGGCCTCGTCTTCGGCTATTTCGGCCCGATCGAGGCCATGCCGGAATTTCCCATCTACGATTCCTACGAGCATCCCGACGACAAGCTCGTGCCCTATTGCGTCACCTATCCCTGCAACTGGCTCCAGGTGTTGGAAAACGTCATGGACCCGGCGCATGCGGTGTTCCTCCACACCCGCGTGACCTTCTCCCACTTCTCCGACACCTGGGGCGAGCTTCCGGTGATGGATTTCGTGGAGACGCCCACCGGCATGATCTACGTCACCACCCGCCGCTGGAAGGACAAGGTCTGGGTGCGCTCCAACGACATCCTCATGCCGAACCTCGCCCAGGTCGGCCATATCTGGGAGGATGGACAGGAGGCCAAGCAATTCGGCCGCGTGGGCATCACGCGCTGGACCACGCCCATCGACAACCAGACCTGCCGGGTGATCGGCTGGCGCCATTTCCATCCAGACGTGGACCCGCGCGGCCTCGCCAAGGAAGAGGAGTGCGGCGTCGAGAAGGTGGATTTCTACGGCCAGGGCATCGGCGCCTCCTTCGAGGACCGCCAGCGCCTGCCGGGAGACTATGACGCCATCGTCTCGCAGCGGCCCATCGCCGTCCACGCACTGGAGCATCTCACCTATTGCGACAAGGGCGTGGTGATGCTGCGCAAGCTCCTGCGCCGCGACATCCGCGGCCTTGCCGCCGGCGAAGGGCGGGTCGCTTCCCCGCTGCGCTCCAACGGCCTCATCCCGACCTATTGCCACGACACGGTTCTCGACATTCCGCCCATCGACGGCGTGGACGACCTGGAGTTGCTCGAGGAGGTGGGCCGCCGCGTCACCGAGATCATCATCGAGGGCGAGCACCAGAGCGCGGACGACCGTCTCGAGATCGTGCGGCGCAAGCTGCTCGAATACCAGGGCTCGCTACTGCCCCGCGCGGCGGAGTGAATACGCCCGGCGGCGTGCCCGGCCCCCGGCGCCCCCGCGGCCACACAGCAATGCCGCAAGACAGGCGAGGCGACGCGCCTCGCAGCCACACAGCACAAGGATCTGCCCCGTGACCAAGCACCCGATCCACCCCGGCGCCGTCGACTGGAGCGGCGAGAACCCCGGCATCTATCTCAAAGAGCAACCGGACGGTCCGTGGACCGGACTCATGTGCTTCTTCCGCATCGTCTATTCACCCTTCGGCCTTGGCAGCGGCATCGTCGTGCTGGACGAGCCCGGCACCGCCAAGGGCCTGCCCGAAGTCGCCAATTTCTGCATCTCGGACAATGAAGAGCTGGCCCGCTACCTCGTGGCCGAGTTCTTCTCCAAGTTCGCGGCCTTCCGCGTCTCTCCCGGCATCTCGGCCATCAGCTACCTGCCGGCGACAGAAATCCAGCGCGAGGGCGATACCCGCAGCACCTATCGCGAGCTCGTCCGTACCACCGACTTGGAGGTGATCGCGACCTGGAACCAGCTCGGCGCGCCCTATGCGGTGGACATGCCGCCCGAGAAGGGGCCCACCAAGTCGCACGAGATGTACAGCGTCTTCCTTGACGCGCCCGACGCCTCGGTGACGATCAACGGACGGCCCCTCAAGGGCAAGGTCGTGACGCGCAACTGCGCCGATACCGTCAAGAGCTCGGCCTTTCTGGCATTTTCCGAGTCCTGGATGCGGACGGACGCCTGAACGGCGTTCCACGGGAGGATCGGACCATGACGGACGCGCTCCAGTTTCTTCTGAGCGGCATCGTCGTCGGCAGCATCTACGGGCTCATCGGCGTCGGCTTCACCTGCATCTTCAATGTGACCGGCATCGTGAACTTCGCCCAGGGGGATTTCGCGATGGTGGGCGCCATGACCACCATCGCCCTCCTCGCGGCGGGGGTGCCGCTGCCCATCGCGATCGTGCTCGCCATCGTCGTCACGTGCCTCGTGGCGGCGGCCATCGAGCGCACCGCCATCCGGCCCGTCCGCTCCGACGTGGTGCGGGGCATCATCGTCACCATCGGCATCGGCGTGATCCTCCACGGCGTGGCCGCACTGATCTGGGGCACCGACGCCCAGCCCATGCCGGCCTTCTCGGGAGATGCGCCGATCCGCATCGGTGGCGCCACCATCTCGCCCCAGGCGCTGTGGGTCGTCGGCGTCGCCATGGCCGCGATGGTCCTGCTGGAGCTGCTGTTCCGCAAGACCTTCCTTGGCCAGATGTTCCGCGCCTGCGCCATCAATCCCTTCGCGGCGGGCCTGGTCGGCATCCGTGTCGGCACCATGAGCCTTATCAGCTTCGTCATGTCCGGCGCGCTCGGAGCCATCGCCGGCATCGTCGTGGCGCCCATCGCCCTCACCCAGTACGACAGCGGCCTCCAGCTCGGCATCAAGGGGTTCGTGGCCTGCATCGTCGGGGGCTTCGGCGGGCCGATCGGCGCGGCGCTGGGCGGCATCCTCCTCGGCATCCTGGAGGCCTTCGCGGCGGGCTATGTCAGCTCCGGCTACAAGAACGCCATCGCCTTCGTGCTGCTGCTCGTCTTCCTGCTGTTCCGGCCCGGCGGCCTGTTCGGCGACCTCGAAAAGGTGAGGAGCTGACATGATCCGCATCCCCCTGCTCATCGCCATCCTCGCGGTCTGCCTGGTCACGGGCGGCGACTATGCCATCAGCCTCGCGGTGGTCATCGGCCTGCAGGCGCTCCCCGCCCTCGGCCTGACCCTGCTCACCGGTTACACCGGCCAGATCTCCCTCGGTCATGCGGCCTTCTACGGCCTCGGCGCCTACGGCTCCGCGCTCATCGGCGCCGCCCTCGGCCTGCCCGCCCTCCTGAGCGTGTTCGTCGCCTCGGCGCTGGTGGCGGGGATCGCCTGGGCCATCGGCTGGCTGGTGTTCCGGCTGAAGGGGCACCACCTCGCCATGGCGACGCTGGCCTTCGGCATCATCGTGCAGATCGCCTTCGTCGAGATGCATTTCCTCACCGGCGGCCCCAACGGCCTGTCGGGCATCGAGCCCCTGTCGATCTTCGGCAAGGACCTCATCACCGACGCCCAGGTGCTGCCGGTGGTCTGGGGTGCGGTGATCCTCGCGGTCCTGTTCGCCCAGAACCTCATCTCCTCGCCCGCCGGCTTGGTCATGCGGGCCATCGCGGAGGGCGACAAGGTGGTCGGCTCCCTCGGCAACGACGTCGCCGCCATCAAGCGCAAGGTGATGATGCTGAGCGGCTTCCTCTGCGCGGTGGGCGGTGGGCTCTATGCCCATTATGTCGGCTATCTCAGCCCGGGGCCGTTCGACGTGGGCTTCTCCGTGCGGCTCCTGCTCATGGTGGCGCTCGGCGGCTTCGCCAACATCTGGGGCGTGCTTTTCGGCGTCGCCTTCGTGACGCTGGTGGGCGAGGCCCTGAAGCCGCTCGGCGCCTTCGACGTGATCGCCTACGGCACGCTCCTGGTGGTTTCGGTCATCTTCTTCCCGCGCGGCCTCATGGCCGGCATCGCGGAGCCCGTGGTGGCGCAGGCGCGCCGGTTCCGAAAGGTAGCCGCCCGATGAACGCCCAGCCCATCCTCTCCGTCGCCGGCGTCAGCGTCACCTTCGGGACGTTTCCCGCCCTCACCGAGGTCACGTTCGACGTGGCCGAAGGGGAGCTGGTGGCGCTCATCGGCCCCAACGGCGCCGGCAAGACCACCATCCTCAACGTGCTCTCCGGCGAGTTGCCGCCGACGGTGGGAACGGTCAGTTTTCGCGGCCGGCCGCTGGCGGGCCTGAAGCCCCACGAAGTAGCGCGCCGGGGCCTCGCCCGCACCTTCCAGGCGGCAGAGCCCTTCCAGCACCTCACGGTGCGCGAGAACGTCATGGTGGGCGGCGTCCCGTCCTCCGGCCTCGGCCTCATCGCCGGCCTCGGTTTCCGCGCCAACGCTTTGCCCTCCGCCCGCCGCGTGGCAAGCGAAGCGGATGCCCACTTGGAGCGGGTCGGGCTGCTGGACAAGGCGGACCTGCCGGCCGGCCTCCTCACCGCCGGCCAACGGCGCCTGCTCAGCATCGCGCGGGTGCTGGCGACCGGAGCCTCCATGCTGGTGCTGGACGAGCCGGGCGCGGGGCTCAACGAGAGCGAGAAGACCTTTCTCGGCGACGTCATCCTCTCCTTGTGGCGCGACGGCCGCACGGTGCTGTTCGTCGAGCACGACATGCCGCTGGTGAGCCGCATCGCCAAGCGGATCATGGTGCTCGACCGCGGCCATCTCATCGCCGATGGAGCGCCCGATGAGGTGCGCGCCAACCCCCAGGTGATCGAGGCCTATCTCGGCCGCCGCACCCCGGAGGAGCCGGCCGCCGCGCCGGTGGCCGCCATCGTCGCTTCGAACTCGGAGACGGCCCCCGTCCCGGCCAAGCCGGCGGCGCGGCTGCTGACCGTCCGGGATCTCAACGTCGCTTATGGCGGCCTGACGGCGGTGGACGGCGTGTCGCTCCACATCGACGAGGGCGAAGTGCTGGCGCTGGTGGGCGCCAACGGCGCCGGCAAGAGCAGCCTGCTCAAGGCCCTCGGCCGCGTGGTGAACGCGCGCGCCGCGGAGATGTCGTTCGCCGGCGAGGAGATCGCCCTGCTGCCCGAGGATGCCGTGGTGGCCCGCGGCCTCTGCCTCGTGCCCGAAGGGCGCGCCCTGTTCGGCTCGCTCACCGTGACCGAGAACCTCGCGGCCGGCCGCTATGCCCGCCGTCGCGCCCGCGGCTTCACGCATCTGCTCCACCAGAACCGCGAGGAGCGCGCCGTGTTCGAGGAGCGCCTCGCACTAGTCTACCAGCTCTTCCCGGTGCTGAAGGAGCGGGCGCGCCAGCTCGCCGGCACCCTGTCCGGCGGACAGGGCCAGATGCTCGCCATCGGCCGCGCGCTCATGGGCGAGCCGCGCCTGCTGATGCTGGACGAGCCGTCCCTCGGCCTCGCCCCGCAGGTTATCGACGAGATCTTCGCCTCCATCGCGCGGCTGAAGCGGCAAGGCCTCACCATCCTGCTGGTGGAGCAGAACATCGCCTCGGCCCTCGCCATCGCAGACCGGGGCCTTGTGCTCGCCAATGGGCGTGTCGCCGCCAGCGGCACGGGCGCCGAGCTGCTGAAGGATCCCCGCATCACCGAGGCCTATCTGGGCACCAGCGACAGCCAGGCATCCGCCTGCAGCGCACCGCGCATGATCGCGGTCTAGAGGAGGTCGCATTGGACGAGATCACGCCCCCTTCCGCCCTCTCCGCCGCAGACGACACCGCGCTCGCGCTGATGCACGCGGTGGAACCAGCCTGGCGCGGCATCGCATTGGCGCGCGACGCAATGGACTTTCCCGAGCGGACCATTCTTCATGCCGGCCCGCCAGTGGACGTGGCGCGTATCGCCCGTCCCATCCTCAACAGCGCGATCATGGCCGCACTGCTTGAGGCCTGGGCCGCCGACGCCGCCGAGGCGGAGGCGATGATCCTGTCCGGCGCCATCCGCCTCGCCCCGGCGCAAGACCACGGCGTCATGGTCCCGCTCGCCGCCGTCTTCTCACCCAACATGGCGGTGCAGGTGGTCGTCGATCTTGCCAATCCGGTCCGCCGCATCCTCGCCCCCATCAATGGCGGCATGGCCAAGGCACAGCGGCTGGGGCTCGCCGGACCCGACATCCTCGCGCACCTCAAGTGGATCAACGGCAACCTCGCCGCGACGCTCTCCATCGTGGCCGACCGGGACATTCCCCTCCTGCCCATCGCCGACGCGGCGCTGGTGGCGGGAGACGACTGCCACGGCCGCACGGTCGCGGGTTCGCGGCTGGTGATCGAGGCCATCGCGCCACGCCTCGGCAGCGACACGCTGGAGCGCCATTTCCTCGATGGCGCCCCGGGCTTCTTCCTCAACCTCTGGATGGCGGCGGCCAAGCTGATCGCCTCCGCCGCCGAGATCCCCGGCAGCAGCCTCATCACCGCCATGGGCGCCAACGGCGTGGACGCGGGCGTCCAGCTCGGCGGACGGCCCGGCCTCTGGTTCACGGCGCCGGCCGCTCCCCCGGAAGGCGCGCTGGTGGAGGGCGTAACCCCGGACGACCGGCTCGGTGCCATCGGCGACAGCGCCCTCGTGGACGCGCTGGGGTTCGGCGCCATGCTGACCGAGCAGGCCGGCCTGCCGCGGGCGCGCCTGTTCCCGCGCGAGCATCCCGCCTTCGCCCTCAGCCGGGCCCGCGTCGGGCTTCCCGCTGCGGCCCTGGTGGCGGCCGGTGCCGCGCCACGCATCGCCCTCGGCATTCTCGACCGCGCTGGACGGCGCGGGAGAATCGGCGGCGGCATCTATACCTCCCCCCCGGCGCTGTTCGCCGAGGCCTTCAACGCCATCGCCTGACCCCATTTCGTATCTGATCCGCCCATACAGCCCCGATCGAAGGTGTTCCCATGCTGCCCCTGAGACCCACCCTCGCCGCATTGTTTCTCGCCGCTGGCCTCTCGGCCGCCCACGCCGCCGACCCCATCAAGATCGGCGGCCTGCTGGAGACGTCCGGCCCCGTCGCTTCCCTCGGCCAACCCGGGCTCGAGGGCGCCCTGCTGGCGGTGGAGCAGATCAACAAGGCGGGCGGCATCAACGGCCAGCCCGTCGAGTTTGTGAACGTTAACACCGAGAGCGACAACACCCGCGCCGTGACTGCCGTGAAGCGCCTCATCGGACAGGGCGACATCGCTGCCATCGTCGGGCCGATGAACTCCGGCTCGTCCTTCGCCATCATCGACACCGTGCAGCGGGCCTCGGTGCCCATGATCTCCAACGGCGGCTCGCGCAACATCGTTCTGCCCGCCGAGGAGAAGAAGTGGATTTTCCTCTCGCCCCTCACCGACGTACTCGTGCAGAGCGTGATGATGGAGGACATGAAGAAGCGCGGGATCACCCGCATCGCCCTCCTGAATGCGGACAGTCCCTTCGGCACCAGCGGCCGTGAGCAACTGGAGAAGAACGCCGCCAGCTACGGCATCACCGTCGTGTCCCAGCAGGCCTTCGGCAATGCCGATCAAGACATGACGCCCCAGCTCACCAAGGTGCGCGGCACCGATGCCCAGGCGGTTGTGGTGTGGGCCACGGGCCCGGGGCAGGCCATCGCGGTGAAAAACTATCGCCAGCTCGGCATCGACCTGCCGCTCTATCTTTCCCAGGCCGCGAACGACTTCAACTTCCTGCGCCTCGCCGGTCCCGCGGCAGACGGCATCTTCATCCCCTCCTCGAAGATCTACGTCACCGGGGCGCTGGCCGCCAATGACCCGCAAAAGGCGGTGATCGAGACCTTCGTGAAGGATTACGAGGCGAAGTACGGCAAGCCGCCGGCGACGTTCGCGGGCAATGCCTACGACGCCGTGATGATGCTGGCGGAAGCGGTGAAGAAGGCGGGCGCCACCGACCGCGCCGCCATCCGCGGTGCCATCGAGGGCCTGAAGGACCACGTGGGTGTCACCGCCGTCTACACCTATGGCCCCGGCGACCATTTCGGCGCCAAGGCCGACAGCGTGGTGATGCTCACCGTCAAGGACGGCAAGTTCGCCCTCGTGCGCTGACCTCGTCGCGGCGGCGCCGGCCGTCGCGACCCGATCCCTTCCCCCCAACCAATGCCGTTCGGCCATGCGGCCGGGCGCGGAGACCCGCGCGCCCGGCTGGACGCCCCGAGGAGACGGACATGCCCAATGTGACCATCGTCTTCGCAGACGGCGAGCGGACCGAGATCAAGGCCAAGCCCGGCGAGATGATCCTCCAGGCCGCGCGCCGCAACGGACTGGCGCTCAGCTCCGATTGCGAGGTTGGCGACTGTCAGACCTGCCGCTGCACCCTTCTCGCCGGCGCGGTCGAGCAAGATGCGTTCGCCACCACCTCCCTCACCACCGCTGAGATGGAGAGCGGCGAGGTGCTGACCTGCGTCTCGGCGGCCGATGGCGACGTGACGCTCAGCATGCCCTATGAGCGGACCCGCCTGCTGCCGGCAAAGCCCTTCACGCTGCGCATCGAAAGCCTGGAGCAACTGGGCGCCAGCGTGATCCGCCTGAGGGGGCAGACGCTGGGGCTCAAGCCGCTGGCGTTCCTTCCCGGCCAGTACATCAACCTGAAAGTGCCAGGCACGGAGGCCACGCGCTCCTATTCCATGGCCAACCCGCCGTCCGGGGAGCGCTCCTTGGAGCTGCTGATCCGTCTGCTCGATGACGGCGCCATGTCCACCTACATGCGCGAGCGCGCGGCGCCCGGCGACCAGATCGCGTGTGAGGGGCCGCGCGGCACCTTCTACCTGCGCGACGGCACGCGCCCCTTGCTGATGGTGGCCGGCGGCACGGGCCTCGCCCCAATGCTGGCCATGCTGCGACAGCTGGCCAACACACCAACGTCGCGCGCTATGACGCTTTGCTTCGGCGTGAACACGCCCGAGGACCTGTTCTGCCTCGATGACCTCGCCGCGCTTGCAAGCCACCTGCCGGGCCTTGAAATCCGCGTGGCCGTGGCGCGCGGCGACGCCGGCCCGCAATGGCAGGCGGGCTACGCCACCGATCTCCTTCAGCCCGGGGACGTGCCGGGGCGTGACATCTATCTGTGCGGCCCTCCCCCCATGACCGACGCGGCGCGGGCCTTCCTGACGGCCCACGGCGCCGATCCCGCCGCCGTCTTTCTGGAGCGTTTCGTCGCGACCGGGGCCACCGCCTCCTCGCCCGCCGCCTGATCGAAAGCCTGGTTCATGAGCATCTTCGTCAAGACCTTCAGCCTCGGTGGCGACGGCCCGCGCGTTGCGGTGAAGGACACGATCGATATCGCAGGCGAGCCGACCATGGCGGGCAGCCGGGCGTTGGCCGGGGCGGCGCCAGCGAGCGAACATGCCGAGGTGGTGGCGCGGGCTCTCGCGGCCGGCTGCCGGATCGTCGGCAAGACCACGCTGCACGAGCTGGCTTTCGGCGTGACCGGCATCAACGACTGGAGCGGGACGCCCGAAAATCCCAAATGGCCGCATCTGGTTCCGGGCGGCTCATCCTCGGGCTCGGCGGCGGCGGTCGCGGCGGGCCTCGCCAATTTCGCCCTTGGCACGGACACCGGCGGCTCGATCCGCATCCCGGCGGCCTGCTGCGGTGTATTCGGGCTGAAGCCGACATTCGGCCGGGTCAGCCGGCACGGTGTGATGCCAGTGCGTAGCTCCATCGACTGCGTGGGCCCGTTCGCGGCGAGCGCGGACATGCTGATGCGCGCCATGGAGATCATCGATCCCACCTTCGCGCGACGGCAGGTTGATGCGCCGCGCATCGGGCGCGTGGCGGTGAAGGCCAATCCGGCGATCCTGCGCGCCGTCGGCGAGGCCCTCGCAGCTTCCGGCGTGGAGAGCCGCAATGTTGAGCTCGCCGGCTTTGAAGCCGCCTTCTCCGCTGGCGTTGCCATCATCAATGCCGAGAACGTCGCCGGCCTCGGCCACCTGCTCCAAACGGGTCTCGTGGGGGATGACGTCGCCCGGCGCCTGGCGCAGGGAGCCACCGTGACCAACGAGGAGATCGCCGCAGCCGAGCGTGTGCGTTTGGCGTTCACGGCGGCTATAGACGCGCTCCTCGAAGACCTCGACGTGCTGGTTCTGCCGACCATGCCCGAGTTCCCGCCCACCTTGGCGGAGGCGCGGGGAGATCTTTCCGCCGTAGGCATGACGACGTTCGTGCGCCCCTTCAACCTGTCGGGACATCCCGCTGTTACCGTGCCGCTGCTGGCTGAGAACGGGAAGCCGGCGGGTTTGCAGATCGTCGGGAGAAAGGGCGAGGACGCGCTGGTGTTGGCGGTGGCCGAGCGGGTGAGCCTCGCAAAGCCGCGATGAGGCGCGATTTCGCGCGAACGAGATCAGCCGGCCCTCATTTTGGAACAATAGCACCGTCAATCAGCATGCGATTTTCGGCGCTACTGGATACTCCTCGCCAATTGCCGTCAGATCCAGGCCACCCCGCTGCTTAATGTCTCGGCAGCTTATGCTGAGCCCTTATCAAACGGGAGGTCTCCAACCGAAGCGTTCGATTTTGCTCATGCCCATGCCGCGTGTCTTCCACCAGCGGAAGATGACATGCACGAGCGCCATCGAAGCGATGAGCCACGCCAGCTTGCCCAGAGTGAAGCCTCCCGCTAGCAGTCCCCACCTCACGTATTGTTGGGAATCACTTCCCGTCACCCACATCGCCAGCGTCGGCAGAATCACCTCGTTGAGAGCAAGGCCAAGCCCAACCACCCGCACCCAGTGTCGTATCGTTCGATATCGCCGATTACGCGCCGCCCGGTTCTCCGGGATCAGCCCAACCAGATAGATCGGGATGCAGATCAGCACGGTCACCACAAGATTCCCTATGCCTTGGTCGGAGTAGAGATCGACACCGACGATGAGCGAGAACACATAGGCGAGAACCAACGTGATGATGCCGGCCACCGGATACAGCGGCACCGCGACGACGTAACCGGCAGCGAGGAGGATGGGGATGAAGGCAAGGAAGAAAACTGGAAACCCGGCGCCGCCGTTGCCCCAGTTGGCAGTCCGGCCGGCCCGGCCTTCGCGCTCGGCGACGCCACGGTCGTATTCCGCGCGGTCTACCGGCACGTAGTGCGTGGCGCCGTCCTTGCCGGCGATGTAATCGGGATCGAAGTTGTTTCCCATGGTGGCCCAGCCCTGTCGCCGCGATGGACAGCGGGAGCTGTCCACTTTCGGGCAACCACCTGAACCTCAGCAAAACCCATGCCGGGCAAAGTCATTTGACGCTGTTAGGCACAGCAAATCCCTTTGGTGGAGAACACCGGGACAATGACGTTAGGTTAGGCCTTGCCCTGATCAGGCAGTCCGCGCCGGAGATGCAGCCTGGGCCGTTTGGGCAGGCCCCCCCACCGGCGCCGGCTTGCCCACGATATAGCCTTGGATGGCCGTGCAGCCATGGGTCTTCAGCCATGACCACTGGTTGTCGGTTTCAACACCCTCGGCGACACTCAGGATCGAGAGTTTGCCGCACAGATCGATGATGGTCTCAACCACATCGCGGGCCCGGATGCTGGTCTCGATCTCGTCAACAAACGACTTGTCGATCTTGAGCTTGCTGATGGGCAGACGGTTCAGGTAGCTGAGAGAGGAATAGCCGGTGCCGAAATCGTCGATCGCGACCGACACGCCCATGGCCCGCAAGCGCCCGATCTGTTTGGCCGCCAAAGCGTGGTCTTCCACCAGCGCCCGTTCGGTAACCTCGATGCACAGGCGTTCAGCAGGAAGACCGGTTTGCTCCAGCGCCGCGCGCACCTCGTCCACGAGGTTGCCCACCATGAGCCAGCCTGGAGACATGTTCACAGAGATCCAGACGTCATTTTTCCATTGAGCCGCCTCCGCGCATGCCCGCCGCAGCATGTAGGCGTCGAGGGCCGGCCAGAGGCCTGTTGCTTCGGCCCTCGGGATGAAGCTGTTCGGCATGATCAGGCTGCCGTCGGGTTGAACCCACCGGACGAGTGCCTCGCGCCCCAGCAGTTCTCCATTCGAGGCGGCGCAGATCGGCTGCCAGAACACCGCCAGTTCGTGATTGTCGATGGCCTGGGCTAGCCGGAGGTCGAAAGCCCGTCGCTCGCCCCGCTGGACCTTCAGCTTGAGGTTGAAGCAGACAACGGCGGCTTCCTTGCCACTGCGGGCCTCTTCAAGCGCAGCAGAGGCCGCACGCACGACGCTCTCCCA
>JAYSCE010000022.1:7385-18086 GCA_041915035.1 Xanthobacter sp. | reverse complement strand
TCCAGTGGGGGGTGATGTTCAAGCTGGTGCCGGAAACCCCGGTGATCGCCGATTCCGCCCGGCCCATCCCCGGCCGGCCGGCGGCGCTGAAGGTGGCGGAGCTGGATGCACGGCTCGCCGCCGAGCATCAAGCGGCGGTGGATGCCGCCGCATCGCCGGGCTGACCGCCGGACACGGGTCGCCCTCCCCTGCGAAAGGCGCCTTTGCAAAAGGCAGAAATCGCTCCAGAACTGACCGCAAGAAAAGCAGGGTGCCGCATCGGATGATGGCGGCGAGCGATAATCGTGCGGGAGGATCGAATGGATCACAGGACGGGCCACGGACGCGTCGCGGGGTTCGCGCCGCGAGCGCTCCGCCGCACCCTTCGCAAGGCCGCCGGCGCCACGCTGCTGCTGCTCTGCGGCGCCGCGCCGGCGCTGGCGCTGATGTCGCCGCAGGTCTACGCCACCGCCCGTGACGGCGCGAAGAGCGTGATCGTTCTGGCGGTGGAGGGGGTGGTAATCACCCCGCGCGCGTTCGGCACCTGCGCGGTGACGGGAACGGTGAAGGTGGTGGAGCGCGGCACGGCCTACGCCGTCGATCAGAAAGTGACGCTCGACGTGCCTTGTGCCCGCCCTAACGCCTTGCCGCCGCTGGGCGGCACCATCTATCAGGAAACCGACAAGCTGCAGGCCGCCAAATTCGGCCGCGCCTATCTCGACGCCGACGGCAAGCTGGTGCTGTCGCAATATTTCCAGCTGGAGTCGCTGCCCTGAGGGGCGTCAGCCATCGGAGCAGACCGTCCTGACCGGGCTTGTCCCGGTCATCCACGTGGATGGTCTGGGAATGCCTATCCGACCGACAGCGCCAGTGGCCCGACGTGGATGGCCGGAACCCGCACGTTTGCGGGTTTCGTTCTCGGAGGCGGAAGTCGGCAACAGCCGACTTCCGGGACAAGCCCGGCCATGCCGCACCGTTTGGGGGAGCGTAGGCAGTCGGCCCCGTCGCCCTGGCCTGCCCCTGTCCCTGTCCCTCAGTCGCCCTGGCCGGGCTCCGGGGAGAACAGCTCTTCCTTGCCGGGCTTGCCGTCCCATTCCTTGGCGTCGGGCGGGGCGTCGCGCTTCAGGGTGATGTTGGGCCAGGTCTTGGCGTATTCGGCGTTGAGCGCGAGCCACTTCTCCAGCCCCGGCTCGGCATCGGGCTTGATAGCCTCGGCCGGGCATTCCGGCTCGCAGACGCCGCAGTCGATGCACTCGTCGGGGTGGATGACGAGCATGTTCTCGCCCTCGTAGAAACAGTCCACCGGGCACACGGACACGCAATCCATGTATTTGCAGCGGATGCAGTTCTCGGTGACGACGTAGGTCATGGGCAATCCCTTTCGAGGGGTCCGGGTAGCGCAGGCGCACGCGCCACGCAAGCGGCTGCAAGCCGCAGGCCCCTAAACACCGCTACGCTTCTGTTATTTCCTCGAAAAGCGCGAGGGCGGATGTAGCATCTCCCCGGCGCTCCGCAAAGGCGGTCACCCGCAGCACCCGCACCTGCCGGTCGAGGGCGATGGTGAGCACCTGCCCCGCCCGTACCATGTGGCCGGGGCTGGTCACCCGCGCGCCGTCGAGCCGCACATGGCCCGAGCGCACCAGATCGGCGGCGTCCTCGCGGGCGCGCACCACGCGGGCGTGCCAGATCCAGCGGTCGAGCCTCTGCCGCTCCGCCGGATCCGTCACGGATCAGCTTCCCTTCTTCTCCGCCTCCAGCCGTGCCTTCAGCGCGGCGAGGGCGGCAAACGGGCTGTCCGGGTCCGCCGGCTTCTCGCGGCGACGCTCCTGATGGGCGGGACGGTTGTCCGTCCGCTGCTCGGGACGCGGGCCGCGATGCTCGCGGTTGCCCTCGTTCTCGCGCGGACCACGGAACGGGCGGTCGCCGCGCGGCGGACGCGGCGCGCGCTCGCCCTCGGGGGCAGCGGCCTCGGCGGGCGCATGCTCGGGACGGCGGTGGGGCGGACGGCCATCGCGACGCTCGCCGCGACCACCACCCTTCTCGCCACCGCGCTCGCCGCGCTCGCCACCCGGACGATCGCCGAAGCGGCGGCCTTCGCCGGCCGGACGCTCGCGACGCGGCGCGCCCGGCGGACGGCCGGGACGCCACACCTCAATCAGTTCGGGCTCGGCGGGGGCAGCGTCGGCCGCGGGAGCCTCGGCAACGACCTCGGCGACGCCTTCCACCGCCTCGGGGCCACCGGGGGCGGCGGGGGCCTCCACCTCGGCCGCGACTTCGGCGGCGGTGGGATCGCCGGACACCTCGACCGCCTCGGCAGCAGCCTCGGCCTCGGCCGCATCGGCGAGAACCACGTCAGCGGGCGATTCCTCAGCGGGAACATCCTCGGCGGGCGCCTCAACCAGCGCCTCGTCCACCGATTCGGTCGGCGCTTCCGCCGGTGCATCGAACAGCAGGTCCGCCTCGATGGCGCCTTCCGGCAGCGGGGCGAGCTCCACGGGAGCCTGCTCCGGAGCAGCGGCGGGGGCCTCGGCCTCCGGCGGCGGCGGAGGGCGCCGTTCCATGCGGTAGCCCAGCGACTTCAGGATGGAGGCGAAATCCTCCCCCGAGCAGCCGGCCAGCGAGGTCATGCCCACGGTCACGGTGAAGCCGCGCCCATCCACGGCCCCGGCCGGCTTGGGGCCGGGGGAGTTGGGCCGCCACGCCAGCGCGGGGCGGATGAGGTCGGCCAGGCGCTCCAGAATGTCCACGCGCACCGCGCGCTCGCCGCACACGCGGAAGCCGACGGCACGGTAAAGCCCCTTCTGCACCTCGTGATCCACCGGGATGGAGGTGCGGCCCGAGGCGGCGAGGTGCGGCAGCTCGTCGAGGCCCTTCTGGGCGAGGCCGCCGTGCTTCAGCGCATAAAGCTCCGCCGCCAGCGCGCGCGGGGCGGGCTTCAGCAGCGCCGGCAGGTAGATGTGATGGGCGCCGAAGCGCACGCCATGGCCACGCAGCGTGGCGCGGGCGGCCTGATCCAGCCCCTTCACCTCGTCGGCGACGCGGGCGCGCTCCAGCACGCCAAGGCTCTCGACGATCTGGAAGGCGATGCCGCGGGCGATGCCGGTGATGTCCTCGGCGGTGCCGAGCTTGGTGAGCGCGCCGAGCAGCTTCTCGATATGGGCGGCCACCCACAGGGTGAGGCGCGCCTCCACCTGGTCGCGGGCGGGGCCCGTGAGATGCTCGTCGGCGATGATCTTGAAGCGCGGCTTCAGCACCTCCTCGCCGGGAATGAGCTTGGCCACCGCCTCGCCCGTCCAGCGGATGGTGCCGTCGAAGGTGAGGACGAACGCCTCGTCCACCGCCTGCGAGAGGCGCTGGGCGCGCTGCTCGATCTCGCCGGCCAGCGCCTGCTGGGCGGCGGCGCGCAATGCCTTGGCCTCCTCGCCACCGGCCGCTGCTGCGGGATCGGGGGCGAACTGGAAGCCGTGGAGGTGGCCGATGACGTGGCCTTCGACGGTAACGTCACCGGTCTTGCTGATTTCAGTTTCGAGCATCGTGTTCTCTCGCAGGCGCCGCATGAGCACGCTGGTCCGCCGATCCACGAAACGCTGGGCCAGCCTTTCGTGCAACGCATCCGACAGCTTGTCCTCGACCCCTCTCGTGACGCCTTGCCAGTGCTCCGGATCCCTGAGCCAGTCGGGCCGGTTCGCGACGAAGGTGAGGGTCCTCACCTGCGCAATCCGGTTCGACAACGTGTCGATGTCGCCTTCTGCGCGATCGGTCAAGGCGATTTGACGCGCGAACCAGTCATCGGGGATGCGGCCACCCCCCTTTATGTGCCCGAAAAGGGTCCCGACCAGCTCCGCGTGGGCGCCCGGGGAGACCTTGCGATAGTCCGGCACCTGGCAGGCATCCCACAGCCGTTCCACGTCGGCGGCGCCATCGAGACGGCCCGTCACCTCCATGTCCCGGCTCATGATTTCAAGCACCGCAACGTCATCCGCCGTGGGCGCGCGGGTCAGCCCCTCCTCCTTCGGCAGGCGCGAAAGGGAGGCGAGGAGCGCGGTGGGCGACTGGAAATCCGCGACGGCGTTGCGCCATTGCAACACCTTCGCGGTGTCGAACACATGTTCCTCCAGCCGAGAGACCAGTTCCTCCTCGAACGGTGGACAACGCCCCGTGGTGCCGAACGTGCCGTCCCGCGTCGCGCGGCCGGCGCGCCCGGCGATCTGCGCCATCTCGGAGGCGTTGAGCTTGCGGTACTGCCAGCCGTCGAACTTGCGGTCCGAGGCGAAGGCCACGTGATCCACGTCGAGGTTGAGGCCCATGCCGATGGCGTCGGTGGCCACGAGATAATCCACGTCGCCGGACTGGTAGAGCTCGACCTGCGCATTGCGGGTGCGCGGCGAGAGGGCGCCCATCACCACCGCCGCACCGCCCCGCTGGCGGCGGATGAACTCGGCGATGGAATAGACCTCGTCCGCCGAGAAGGCGACGATGGCCGAGCGGCGCGGCAGGCGGGAAATCTTGCGCTCGCCGGCGAAGGAGAGGGTGGAAAGGCGCGGGCGCACCACCACGTTCACGCCGGGAATGAGCTTTTCGATAAGTCCGCGCATGGTGGCCGAGCCCAGCAGCAGCGTCTCGTGCCGGCCGCGCCGGTTCAGGATGCGGTCGGTGAAGACGTGGCCGCGATCGAGGTCGGTGGCGAGCTGGATCTCGTCGATGGCGACGAAGGCCACGTCGAGGTCGCGCGGCATGGCCTCCACGGTGGAGACCCAGTAGCGGGCATTCTTCGGCTTGATCTTCTCCTCGCCGGTGATCAGGGCGACCTTCTCCGCCCCCACCCGATCGACGATGCGCTGGTAGACCTCGCGCGCGAGCAGGCGCAGCGGCAGTCCGATGATGCCGCTCTCATGGCCGAGCATCCGCTCGATGGCGAGGTGGGTCTTGCCCGTGTTGGTCGGGCCAAGGACCGCGCTCACCCCCCGCGCCCTCAGATTGCGCGGCAGCACGGCCCATCGGGTGACGTCGTCCATCGGCTCTGGCGCAATCCACGTAAAGGAGGGGTGTCCCTGTATCATATCGGGACGCGGGGGCGATGGCGAAAGGGGGCGCGCGGACATTCGCCGAACGGGACGGGTCCGAATCAGTTTCGGGGCGGAGTTCGCGGGGTGTTCTCCTGCGCGGCGTCTTCGCCGGCGGCAGCCCCTCCCATACCCTTGACTTGATGCGGCTTTTCCTTCCCATGGAGGTAGGGCGGCGCGGCAGCACGCGCCAGGGGCGTGGAGGCAGCGGTGTTTCTGAAATGGGCTGAACTTTCCTCACCGGCACTCGCAGCGCTGGACAAGGACCGCATGGTCGCCGTCCTGCCCGTCGCCGCCGTGGAGCAGCATGGCCCGCACCTGCCGCTGGGCACCGACCTCTTCATCGCCGAGGGCTATGTGGAGCGCATCGCCTTCATGGTGCCGCGCGAGGTGGACGCGGTGTTCCTGCCGGTGCAGGCGGTGGGCAAGTCCGACGAGCACATTTCCTTCGCCGGCACGCTGACCCTCTCGCCTGCCACCGCCATCGCCGCCTGGGTGGAGCTGGGCCGCAGCCTCGCCCGCGCCGGGGTGCGCCGCCTCGTGCTCATGAACACCCATGGCGGCAATGTCCCCGTGATCGATCTCGTGGCCCGCACCCTGCGCGTGGACCACAAGATGCTGGCCGTGACCTGCTCCATGCACCGCTTCGGCTATCCCGTGGGCCTTTTCTCCGACCATGAGAAGGCACACGGCATCCATGGCGGCGAGATCGAGACCTCCCTGATGCTGGCCTTCCGCCCCGAGCTGGTGGACATGAGCCACGCCGGGCCGTTCCCGCCCTATTCCATCGCCATGGAAAGCGAGTTCCAGCGCCTGCGCGCCAATCATCCCGTCGGCTTCGGCTGGCTGGCGGAGGATCTCAGCCCCGACGGCGCCATGGGCGACGCCACCCACGCCACAGCGCTCAAGGGCGAAGCTGCCTACGAATACGGCTCCCGCGCCTTCGTGGAGCTTCTGAAGGACGTGGCGGCGTTCGATCTCGCGCGGCTAGAGCCGCATGCGTGAGTGAGGCGTAGGTCGCCAATCGGCGCGTTTGCTTCGCCGTCATGCCCGGCCTTGTGCCGGAAGTCGGCTGTTGCCGACTTCCGCCCGGGAGAGCGGAACCCGCAAACATGCGGGTTCCGGGCATCCACGTCGGGCCGAAGTTGCATCGCTGTAAGGCGGGCCCCCGGCCCAACCACGTGGATGGCCGGGACAAGCCCGGCCCTGACGGCGCTGAGGGGCGGCATCGGGGGCGCGGGTCTGAGGGACCGCCCCCTACCCCCGCTCCGCCCCCGCGATCAGCTCCGGCAGCCGCGCGCGGTTCAGCGCGAGCCATTGCAGCGCGAGAATCAGGAAGCCGTTGATGCAGCGCCCCTGCGCGATGGCGGCGAGGGCTTCGTCCACCGGCACGGCGAACGGCCGGGTGGTCTCCGTCTCCGCCGCCGATCCCGCCCGCTCGGGCAGGCGCGCGGCATCAAGGATGCCGAGATAGAGCAGCACGCGCTCGTCGCTCACCCCGGGCGATGGGGTGAAGGTGAGCATGGGCAGCAGCAGGCGTGGCGTGACGCCCGCTTCCTCCTCGCACTCCCGCCGGGCGGCGTCTTCGGGTTCCTCGCCCGGCTCCACGATGCCGGCGACGATCTCCACGAGGTCGCCGCGGTCGTGGACGAGATGCGCCGAGAGGCGGAACTGGCGGATCAGCACCACGTCATCGCGCGCGGGATCATAGCCCAGCACCCCCACCGCCGTGCCGCCGCGCACGATGTCGCGCACCTGAGCATCGCTGGTACCGTCGGAATGGTGCAGCACGAGGCGGTAGCGCTCATAGGGGCGGAAGCCCTTGGCGAGCAGTTCCGGGCCTTCCACGTCCACGCGGGCGGGGCGGTCTTCCATCTCGCTCACTGGCGCACCACGCCGTGGCCGGTGGCGTCGAGGTTGAAGGCGGCCGCGAACAGCGCGCGGGTGTAGTCCTCCTTGGGATGCTCGAACACCTCGTGCGCCGGCCCCTCCTCCACCATCTTGCCGTTGCGCATGACGAGGATGCGGCTCGCCAGCGCCGAGACCACGCGCAGATCGTGAGAGATGAACATGAAGGTGAGGTCCCGCTTCTTCTGCAGCGCGCGCAGCAGGTCCACGATCTGCGCCTGCACGATCATGTCGAGGGCGCTGGTGGGCTCGTCCAGCACCACGAAGGAGGGCTCCAGCGCCATGGCGCGGGCAATGGAGATGCGCTGGCGCTGGCCGCCGGAGAATTCGTGCGGATAGCGGTGCCGCGTCTCCGGATCGAGCCCCACGTCGGCGAGGGCCGCGATCACCCGCGCCTCCCGCTCATCGGCGGTGAGCTGGCGCTGGTGGACCAGCAGCCCCTCCCCCACGATCTCCGCCACCGACATGCGCGGCGAGAGCGCGCCATAGGGATCCTGGAACACGATCTGGAGGTCCGAGCGCAGCGGCCGCATGGCCTTGAAGCTCAGGGCATCGATGGGCTTGCCGAGGAAGGCGATGGGCCCGGTGCTGGAGATGAGCCGCAGCAGCGCGAGCCCCAGCGTCGTCTTGCCCGAGCCCGATTCCCCCACCACGCCCAGCGTCTCGCCACGGCGGATGGCGACGGACACCGCGTCCACCGCCTTCACGTGCCCCACCGTCTTGCGCAGGATGCCGCGCTTGATGGGGAAATAGACCTTGAGGTCGTTCGCCTCCACCACGATGGGCGCATCGGGAGCGATGGGCGCCGGGTCCGGCTTCGGCTCGGCCTTCAGCAGCGCCTGGGTATAGGGGTGCTTGGGGTGGAGGAAGGTCTCTTCCGCCCCGCCCTGCTCCACGATCTCGCCCTTCTGCATCACGCACACCCGGTCGGCGATCTTGCGCACGATGCCGAGGTCATGGGTGATGAACAGCATGGCCATGCCGAGCCGCGCCTGAAGCTCCTTCAAGAGCTTGAGGATCTGCGCCTGCACGGTGACATCCAGCGCCGTGGTGGGCTCGTCGGCGATCAAGAGGTCCGGCTCGTTGGCGAGGGCCATGGCGATCATCACGCGCTGGCGCTGGCCGCCCGACAATTGGTGCGGATAGGCGGACAGCCGCTCCTCCGGCTGGGGAATGCCCACCTCGGCGAGCAGCTCCAGCGTGCGGGCGCGGGCGGCGTGGGCAGACATGCCGCGATGGAGGATCAGCATCTCCCCCACCTGTCGCTCGATGGTGTGGAGCGGGTTCAGCGAGCTCATGGGCTCCTGGAACACCATGGTGATGTTGTTGCCCCGGATGCCCCTCAGCTCCCGCTCGGAGACCGTGAGCAGGTCGCGCCCCTTGAACAGGATCTCGCCCGAGGGGTGGCTTGCCGAGGGGTAGGGCAGCAGCTTCAGCACCGACAGCGCCGTGACCGACTTGCCGGAGCCGGATTCGCCGACCAGCGCCAGCGTCTCGCCCTTGGCGAGGTCGAACGACACGGTCTTCACCGCCAGCGCCGGCGGCGCGCCATCGCCACGGCGGAAGGCGACGGAGAGGTCGCGGACGGAAAGGAGGGGTTCAGCGGTCATAATGGTCCCCTCACCCGAACGTCTTGCGCGGGTCGAAGGCGTCGCGCACCGCCTCGCCGATGAAGATGAGGAGGCTCAGCATCACCGCCACGGTGAAGAAGCCGGTGAGGCCGAGCCAGGGCGCCTGGATGTTGTTTTTGCCCTGGGAGAGCAGTTCGCCGAGCGAGGGTGAGCCGGGGGGCAGGCCGAAGCCGAGGAAGTCCAGCGCCGTCAGCGTCATCACCGAGGAGGAGAGGATGAAGGGCAGCATGGTCAGCGTCGCCACCATGGCGTTGGGCAGCATGTGCCGCGTCATGATGGTGAGGTTGCCGACGCCGAGCGCCCGCGCCGCCTGCACATATTCAAAGTTTCGGGCGCGCAGGAATTCGGCGCGCACCAGCCCCACCAGCGACACCCATGAGAACAGCAGCAGGATGCCGAGCAGCACCCAGAAGCCGGGCACCAGCACCGAGGAGATGATGAGCAGCAGGTAGAGCGAGGGGATGGCCGTCCAGATCTCGATGAAGCGCTGGAACAAAAGGTCCACCCAGCCGCCGAAATAGCCCTGCACCGCGCCCGCCGCGACGCCCACCACGGACGAGACGATGGTGAGCGCGAGGCCGAACAGCACCGAGATGCGGAAGCCGTAGATGAGGCGGGCCACCACGTCGCGGCCCTGATCGTCCGTCCCGAGCCAGTTCATCTCGAGGCCGGAGCAGCCGGAGACGCCCTTCTTCTCCGCCGCCGCCTTGCACTGGGCCTCGGTGAGCATCCAGGTGGGCGGCGAAGGCGCGGGGGTGGGTAGGTCCAGATTGTGGGTGGAATAGGAGAAGCGGATGGGCGGCCACACCATCCAGCCGCCCTTCTCGGCGATGAGCTTCTGGAGAAACGGGTCGCGATAGTCCGCGTCCGTCTCGAAATCGCCGCCGAACGCGGTTTCTGGATAAGCCTTCACCACCGGGAAATAATAGCCGCCGTCATAGGAGACGAGGATGGGCTTGTCGTTGGCGATGAATTCGGCGCCGAGGCTGATGACGAACAGCACCATGAAAACCACGAACGACCAGTAGCCGCGCCCGTTGCCGCGAAAGTTCGCGAGCCGCCGCCGGTTGAGCGGCGAGAGGGCGAAGCGGCCCTTTGGCTTCGTCTCGCCGGGGGGCGGCAGCGACCCATGGGCGGTATCACGGGCGGCGGGCACGTCGGTGGGCGCGCCGGGCTGGAGCACGGGAACGGCATCCATGGCTCAGACCTCCCGCGTCTCGAAGTCGATCCTCGGATCAACCAGCATGTAGGTGAGGTCCGAGATGAGACCGACGATGAGCCCCGCCAGCGAGAAGATGTAGAGGGTGGCGAACACCACGGGATAGTCGCGGTTCAGCACGCTCTCGAAGCCCAGCAGGCCGAGGCCGTCCAGCGAGAAGATGGTCTCGATCAGGAGCGAGCCGGAGAAGAAGGCGGCGATGAAGGCGCTCGGGAAGCCGGCGATGACGATGAGCATGGCATTCCTGAACACGTGGCCGTAGAGCACCCGGCTCTCGGAAAGCCCCTTCATGCGCGCGGTGGTGACGTACTGCTTGCGGATCTCTTCCAGGAACGAGTTCTTGGTTAGCAGCGTCATGGTGGCGAAGGCGCCGAGCACCATGGAGGTGAGCGGCAGCACCAGGTGCCAGGCATAGTCCGCGATGCGCTCGGGCCAGCTCATCTGCCAGAAATTCTCGGAGGTCAGGCCGCGCAGCGGGAACAGATCGAGGAAGGAGCCGCCGGCGAACAGGATGATGAGTAGGATGGCGAACAGGAACGACGGGATGGCATAGCCCACGATGATGACGGCGGAGGTCCAGACATCGAAACGCGAGCCGTCGCGCATGGCCTTGCCGATGCCGAGCGGGATGGAGATGAGATAGGTGATGAGCGTCATCCACAGGCCGAGCGAGATGGAGACGGGCATCTTTTCGCCGATCAGCTCCAGCACCGAGATGTCGCGGAAATAGGACTTGCCGAAGTTGAAGGTGGCATAGTCGCGGATCATCTTGAAGAAGCGCTCGTGGGGCGGCTTGTCGAAGCCGAACTGCTTCTCCAGCTCCTTGATGAAGGCCGGGTCCAGCCCCTGCGCGCCGCGGTATTTCGAGACATCGCCCGCCGAAGGACCGGCGCCCGTCGGC
>JAYSCE010000022.1:0-7375 GCA_041915035.1 Xanthobacter sp. | reverse complement strand
GCCGCCGCACCCGCCTGGGCCGCCGCGCCCGCGCCGCTGAAGTCGCTGCCGCCGCCGGAGACGCGCTGGGTGGCGGAGACATCCTCGCCGGTGAGTTGCGCGATGACGCGCTCGACCGGACCACCGGGGGCGAACTGGATGACCACGAACGACACCAGCATGATGCCGAGAATGGTCGGCACCATGAGGGCGATGCGGCGGACGATGTAGGCGAGCATCAGGTTTCCTGAAACGCAGCGTTGGGCATGGAGACTACAGCACTTAGCCTCAGCCAAGGCGGGGGCCGATCATTTTTCGTCGAGGCCGGCCAATGGGCCCACCGCGCCGGTGCTCTCCTGCTCTGCTTCATGCCCCACCGATGCCCCGGACGCGAGGCCGAACGCGGCACCGGGCCGGGACGGCGACACCTTGCAGCACGGCCACGGTGTTCAGGGTGTGACGCAAAGGCATCCCTTTCGGCGCGAACGATCCCGCGATGTTCATGATCGCCCGACGGCCCGTCAAGTGACAGCCGTTGCCCGGCCTGCGACACGGGCCTCAGTGCTCCCCCCGCCCGCACCCCAGGCGCGAGGCATCGAGCAGGGAACGGCCCGACGAACAGCCAAGGCACGACATCACCTATCATTCTCCCTGGAATTGACAGTATCCAGACGAAGCTTTGCAATAAATTACACCAAAAGACTGCACCATGGCGCGGCATTGGAACGATTTTGCGCAATCTGGATTTCCTTGTTGCGCCCAGCTTTTGAGCGTCAGCACAGATAATGTGGAGGTTCAGATGCGAACACTTGGCCTCCCACCCACACAATAAGGAGGATCAAATGCGCAAGGCACTGCTTGCCTGTACCGGCTTGACCCTGGCCCTGATGGCCGCCACCGCCGTGAACGCCCAGAGCGGAGGCTCGGGCGGATCGAGCGGCTCCGGCGGAACCGGCGCTGCCGGCGCCACATCGCAGGGATCGGGCTCGCAGGGCGCCGGGTCTCATGGTTCCGGAGCTCAGGGTCCCACGTCTCAGGCGCCTGGCACGCAAAGCGGGGCGGCACCGCGGGACGGGTCCCCCGGCGAGACCCGCGCCCAGACGCCCGGGGGCACGAATGGCGCGGATTCGTCCCGCCCCGGCCGCACGGACGTGTCGCCGAATGCGGCGCCCAACGCGGGCTCGCCCCGCACCCAGAGCGGTCCATCGGGTGACAACCCGGCCAACCGCAACGCGGAGGGCCAGCGGAACCCGCCCAACGATCCCGGCCGCAATGCGCAGGATCGCCGGGAACCCATGGACCAGCGGGCCGGCGGCAATCGGGGCGGCGCCGACGCCACCGGCAGCGTCAACCTCACCGCGGAGAAGCGGACCACCATCCACCAGTCCATCACCCGCGAGCATGTCACGCCGGTGCGTGACGTGAACTTCCAGGTGAATGTGGGCGTGGAGGTGCCGCGGACGGTGGACCTGCGCCCGCTGCCGCCGAGCGTGATCGAGGTCGTGCCGCAATATCGCGGATACCGCTTCTTCGTGCTCGGGGACGGGCGGATCGTGATCGTCCAGCCGGCCGACTACAAGATCGTCACCATCATCGCGTCCTGACGCATGGCCGCAGGACATGGCTGCGCGGCTCTGTCGCGCAGCCCTTACGCGTCCCTTCAGCGGGCGGGCTCGGTGCCTGTGCTCCACCAGGTGTCGAGCACCCCGAGCTCGTAGCGCGGCTTGGTCGCGGGGCGGGCGAACTGGTTCCAGTAGGCGATGCGGTTCTGGCCGGAATACCACTGGGGAATCCAGTAGCGCCCCGCCCGCAGCACCCGGTCCAACGCGCGGCAGGCGGTGACGAGGGCGGCCGCGTCGGCGGCGGCCAGCGCATCGTTGATGAGACCGTCCACCGCCGGATCGGCGATGCCCGCCACATTGTAGGAACCGCGCGTGCGCGCCGCCTCGGTGGAGAAATAGGCGCGCAACTCGTCCCCCGGATAGGGCGCGAAGCTGTAGCGGCGGACCACGAGATCGAAGTCGAAATTCTGCAGCCGCTGCTGGAACTGGGCCGGGTCCACGATACGGAAGGTCGCCTCGATGCCCACCTTCTTCAGATGGCCGATGAAGCGCGCGGTGTGGCGCTCCAAGCCACCGTCATCGTCGAGGAACTCCATGGTGAAGGCCTCGCCCTTGGCATCCACCAGCTTGCCCTGCTGCACGCCGTAGCCCGCCTCCTTGAGGAGGTTCAGGGCCTGCCGGCGCAAATTGCGGTCCTCGCCGGAGCCGTCGGACTGGGGCGGCACATAGGGCTCGCCGAACACCTCCTCGGGCAGGCGGTCGCGGAAGGGGTCGAGCAGCTTGAGTTCCGCCGGCGAGGGCAGGCCCTGCGCCA
This sequence comes from Xanthobacter sp., assembly GCA_041915035.1. Classification (GTDB taxonomy): domain Bacteria; phylum Pseudomonadota; class Alphaproteobacteria; order Rhizobiales; family Xanthobacteraceae; genus Xanthobacter. The sequence continues at coordinate 5,020 of JAYSCE010000022.1, read as the reverse complement.
TCATTTCCGAATTCTGGAAGAAGGAGACGGTGCGGGTGTAGCTGTCGTACATCAGGTTCTTGCGGGTCCAGTCGAAATCGAAAAGGAGCCCGATCGCCTCCCGCACGCGGCGATCAAAGAACTTCTGGCGGCGGGTGTTGAGAAACCAGCCCTGCACGCCGGAGAAACTCTCGTCCGGCAGGGTCTCCACCTTCACCCGCCCCTCGCGCACGGCGGGGAAATCGTAGCCGGTGGCCCATTCGCGCGCGGTGAACTCCTCGCGGAAGAGGTAGACCTTCGCCTTGAAGCCCTCGAGGCCCGCCACCCGGTCGCGGAAATATTCGTAGCGCACCTGATCGAAGTTGAAGCGCCCCTTCATCACCGGCAGGTCGCGGCCCCAATAGGTGGGCACGCGGTTGTACTCGATATAGCGCCCCTGCTCGAAGCGGCCGATGCGGTACGGCCCCGAGCCCATGGGCACCTCCAGCGAGGACTGGCCGAACGGGTGCTTCGCCAGAAACGCCTTGGAGAAGATGGGCAGGCCCGCCACGGTGAGCGGCACATCCCGCGCGCGGCCGGGCTTGAAGCGGAACACCACCTCGTTCGGCCCGTCCGCCTCGAAGGAGGTGACGTCGCGCAGCGCCATGCGGATGGTCTCGTAGCCCTCCGCCTTGAACGCCTCGAAGGTCGCCACCACATCCGCCGAGGTCAACGGTGTGCCGTCATGGAAGCGCGCCTCGCGCCGCAGCTTGAAGCGGTAGGTCAGCCCCTCGTCCGAGATCACCACGGAGGAGGCGAGCCGGCCGTACATGGCGCTCTTCTCGTCGCCGGCGGCGGTCATCAGCGTGTCGTAGATCAGCTCGATGCCCTGGGCGCCGTTGCCCCGCTGGTTGTAGGGATTCAGCGTGTCGAAGGTGGTCAGCGCCTGATTGTAATAGGTGGTGCGGCCCATCTGCGAGAAGGGGCCGCCCTTGGGCGCGTCCGGGTTCACATAGTCGAAGTGGGTGAAATTCGCCGGATATCTCAGGTCGCCGAAGAAGGAGAGGCCGTGCCGCTCCACCGCCCCGGCCGAAACGCCGCCCTCGCTGGCGGTGGATTCCGCAGCAGTCGGCGGGGCGGACACAGCCCCCTGCGCCCGCGCCAGCGTCGGCACGAGCAGCACGCAGGAAGACGCCAGCGAGGAGGCCAGGAGGTCGCGGCGCGTCAGCCTCATTTGCCCGCCCCCGCGCCGGTCTTCGACGCCTTGGCCGGGTCGAACCACCAGATGTCCGGGAAGGCGAAGGAATAGGTGGGCAGCTGCGCGGGATGGGCGAAGCGGTCCCAGCGCGCCGTGCGGGTATAGTTCAGCCCCCAGGCGGGGATGACGTATTCGTTCCACAAGAGCACGCGGTCCAGCGCGTGGGTGGCGGCCACGAGGTCGGCGCGGTCGGTGGCGTAGATCACCTTCTCGATCAGCGCGTCCACCGCCGGGTCCTTGATGCCGGCGAGGTTGCGCGAGCCGTCCCGGTCGGCGGCCTCCGAGCCCCAGTATTCGCGCTGCTCGTTGCCGGGCGAAAGCGACTGGCCCCAGCCGGAGACGATGATGTCGTAATCGCGCGAGCGCACGCGATTGATGTATTGCGAGGTGTCCACGGTGCGGATGTTCACCTCGATGCCGAGCCGCTCCAGCGCCGGGCGATAGAACACCACCACCCGCTCCATGGCCGGGCTGGAGATGAGGAACTCGATGCTGAAGGGCTCGCCCTTGGCGTTCACCAGCTTGCGGTTCTTCACCTCGTAGCCGGCCTCCTTGAACAGGCGCGCCGCCTCGCGCAGGTTCGCGCGCCGCGCCTCTTCCGATCCGCTTTCGGGATTGGTGTAGGCGGTGGTGAACACCTGCGGGGGCACCTTGTCCTTCACGCTGTTGAGGATTTCCAGCTCCCGGCCCTGCGGCAGGCCGGAGGAGGCGAGCTCGGTGCCCGAGAAGAAGGAATTGGTGCGCTTGTACTGGCCGAAGAAGAGGGTGTGGTTCATGCCCTCGAAATCAAGCGCGTAATTGAGCGCGCGGCGCACCCGCGGGTCCTTGAACTTGTCGCGGCGCAGGTTGGGAATGAAGGCCTGCATCACGCCCGAGGCACGGTTCTCGAACATCTCCAGCACCACGCGGCCATCGGCGCGGGCGGGGAAGTCATAGGCGGTCGCCCAGTTCTTGGCCGAGGATTCCACGCGGAAATCATACTGATCGGCCTTGAAGGCCTCGAGCATCACCGTGTCGTCGCGGAAATACTCGTAGCGCATCTCGTCGAAATTATCCTTTCCGACGTTCACGTTGAGGTCCTTCGCCCAATAGTCCTTCACCCGCTCGTAGGTGATGGAGCGGCCGGCGATGAAGCTCTTGATGCGATAGGCGCCCGAGCCCAGCGGCACTTCCAGCGAGCCCTGCGCGATGTCGCGCGGCTTGCCGCTGGCGTCCGTGCCGGTCCACCAGTGCTTGGGCAGAATGGTGAGCTGGCCGACGATCTGCGGCAGCTCGCGGTTTCCGGCCTGATCGAAGGTGAAGGTCACGTCCCGGTCGCCGGTCTTCTCGGCCTTCACGACGTGGCTGTAATAGAAGCGCTGGTTGGGGTTGTTCTTGGTCAGCGCCTCGAAGGAGAACACCACGTCCTCGGGCGTGATGGGCTTGCCGTCATGCCAGCGCGCATCGGAGCGGATGCGGTAGGTGACGGAGGAGAAATCCGCCGGGTAGCTCACGCCCTCCGCGATCAGCCCGTACTCGCTCGCCACCTCGTCCGACGACGGCGTCATCAGCGTATCGTAGATGAGATTGATGCCCGCCGCGGGCGTGCCGCGCGGCACGACGAAATTGAAGGTGTCGAACGTACCGTCCTCGGCAAGGCGCAGCAGCCCGCCCTTAGGGGCGCCGGGATTCACATACTTGAAATGGGGAAATCCGGCCGGGTAGGCCGGCTCGCCCATCAGCGACACGCCATGCCGGAACACGGGCGCCGCGGGGGCGGAGGCAGCAGGTGCGGCCGGGTCCGGCGCCGGTTTCGCCTCCTCCGCGCTGCGGCCGGGCGCGGCGAAGGCAAGGCTCAGCGCGGCGGCGAGGGCAAGGCGGCGGGCGAGGGACGCAAGCATCGGCAACTCCGGTTGGATCGCGCTTTGATCCGGGAATAGCCGATTATGGCACCCGCCGCGACGGCAGAAACATGGCGGCAGCGGGCGCAGGATGGCGGGGGCGGAAGCGGCCTTGGCGGGCGGCGACGCTGCGGAAGCCTTGAGGCGGCTGGATTGACGCGCCGGGTCTGAGCGGCGGCCAGGGAGACGGGCGGCATGGGTCGGATGACAATGGCGTGAAACGGGGGGACCGACGCCGGCGGCGGTGCGGGGCCTCCAGCCTCATCATCATCGTCATCGCGGCTTGTCTGGGTGATGAAAGGTGTGCCTCCAAACCGAACGCACGCACTCAATGCACCGCCCAAACTCCCGCTCCCCTTGCGGGAGAGCCACGCCCCCCAACGCAGCACGTGCCTTCCCAAACACCGTCGTGGTCCGGCTCGACCGGACCACCCATCGCGCCGTTTGTCCCATCATCGGGCCGCCGGCTCAGGCGGAGATATGGGCCCTCCGGTCAAGCCGGAGGGCGACGGCGTGACGAGCAACGAAGAAGGCGCACCCCCAAAAACGAAAAGCCCTCCCCCGCGGCGGGAGAGGGCTTTATCGACAGAGCAGGATCAAGCCGAAGCAGCAGCCCCGACCCTTCCCTCAGATCACTTGTGCCCGGCGGGGGCCGCGGCGGGAGCGGCGGCAGGCGCAGCGGCCGGAGTCGCGGCAGCGGCGGTCGGCAGGGGCTTGGGATCGTGCGACAGCGTGTTCAGATAAGCGATCAGGTCCGCGCGCTCGGCTTCCTTGGGGATGCCGGCGAAGGCCATGGCGGTGCCGGGCACCGCGGACTTGGGGCTGGTGAGGAAGGTGTTGAGCGCCTGGGGGGTCCAGTCGCCGCCCTTGGCCTTCATGGCCGCGGAATAGGCGAAGCCGGCGGCGGACGCCACCGGACGGCCGACGATGCCGTAGAGGTCGGGACCGACCTTGGCGCCGGCACCTTCCTGGAAGTTGTGGCAGGCGGCGCACTTCTTGGCCTGGGCCGCGCCCTTCTCGACGGAGGCGGTGGCGAACAGCTGCTCGATCGGAACCTCGGCGGCCGCCTTGGGCGCAGCGGCGGCGCCGGCGCCTTCCTGCACGGCGATCTCGAAGCCGGGCTTGGCCGGGGCCTCTGGGGTGAACAGGATTTCGGACACGATCCCGAGGCCGAGGGTCAGCGTGAGCGTGCCCAGAACTGCACCCGCGATCTTGTTCAATTCAAAACTGTCCATCGGCGCTACGCCCCTCGGAGGTCCTGTGTCCCACCGGACGCTGCACCGAAAAGGCGCGCTGCCCGGCCCCAAGCATGTCGATGAATGGCGCGAGGGGAGCCCCACGCACCGTCGGGGACACTAAGCACTTTGAACGGAGCGAAGCAACCCGTATAAGGCGCGCCCCAATGCCACTCCCCGCGTCCGTCCCGGCGCGGCCTTCCGGACCCCGCCGAGGATCCCCGCCATGCCGGCCGACACCGCTTCCCCCGCTCCAGCCCCGGCAGGGCATTCGGCCGGGCGCGTGCTCGTGCTCATCCCCGCCCGCATGGCCGCGACGCGCCTTCCGGGCAAGCCGCTCGCCGACGTGGGCGGCCGGCCGATGATCGTGGAGGTGGCGCGGCGCGCGGTCGCAGCCGGCATCGGCCGGGTAGCGGTCGCCACCGATGCCCCCGAGATCGCCGCCGCGGTCACCGCCGCCGGCCTCGAGGCGGTGATGACGCGCTCAGACCACCCCTCCGGCTCCGACCGGATTTTCGAGACGCTCACCACCCTCGATCCGGCCGGCGAAGTGGAGATCGTGGTGAATGTGCAGGGCGATCTGCCGACGATTCTACCGAACACCATCCGAACGGCACTGATTCCCCTACTGGAAACCTCGGCTGACATCTCGACATTGGCCGCCGAAATCACCCTTGCCGAGGAGCGGA
>JAYSCE010000021.1:0-18212 GCA_041915035.1 Xanthobacter sp. | reverse complement strand
TCCGCCGAGGTAGTCTCGAACAGGATGCGCCGCTCGGCGTCGCGATCCGGATAATCGACGTCGATCTCCATCAGGAAGCGGTCGAGCTGGGCCTCGGGGAGGGGATAGGTGCCTTCCTGCTCCAGCGGGTTCTGGGTCGCGAGCACATGGAAGGGTTTGGGCAGGTCGTGCCGCTCGCCGGCGACGGTGACATGGTATTCCTGCATGGCCTGCAGCAGGGCCGACTGGGTGCGCGGCGAGGCGCGGTTGATTTCGTCCGCCATCAGAAGCTGGGCGAAAATCGGCCCCTTGATGAAGCGGAAGGCGCGGCGGCCGCCGGCCGATTCCTCCAGCACCTCGGCGCCGAGGATGTCGGAGGGCATGAGGTCCGGCGTGAATTGCACGCGCCGGGCATCGAGGCCCAGAACAGTGCCCATGGTATCCACGAGCTTGGTCTTGGCGAGGCCAGGTACGCCGACCAGCAGCGCATGGCCGCCGGCGAGGATGGTGATGAGCGCGCGCTCCACCACCGTTTCCTGGCCGAAGATGACGTTGGAGATGGCCGCGCGGGCGGCCTTCACATGGGCGGCGGCGGCTTCCGCATTGCGGATGATCATCTGGTCGAGGTCGAAGGTCTCGCCGGCAGCCGACATATGCTCATCTCCTACACGCCAAATACGAACCGCACGCTACACACTTGCCTGCATGCCGGACCCGCACCGCAAGCTTGCCGCCAAAAGCGGCAACAAAACGCCTCCGGCCTCCATAAGCCGGTCCGTTCCACCCTTTGCCTGTTTTCCGGGCATCGGGCGGGCCGGTCCATGTGCCGGACTGGGACGGAGCCCGAGTCGCGGGGCGACTGTGCAGCCCCCGGACCCAACGCCCGTCTCGCGAAGTCTTGCAAACGTCGCGCCACCCGGACAGAGAGCTTACGATATGATGCGCGTCCGTCGAGCCCCCGCGGACGCCGTGCATGTGCGGCGCACTCACGTCATCGCGAGCCTGCCGCCTTCGCGGTGCGACCGGGCCAAGGAGACCAGATGCCTGCCCCTGCGCCAGACACGCCCCCCGTTCCGACGGTCACCGCCTCCGACGCTCCTGCGGCGTCGGGCCGGCTGGAGGCGCTGATGGCGGCCGCGCGCGCCGGCGGCGGGAAGGGGCCGGCGCCGGTGGAGCTGTGGAACCCACCCGATTGCGGCGACATGGACATGGTGATCCGCACCGACGGCACCTGGACTTATATGGGCACCCCCATCACCCGCCCGGCGCTGGTGAAGCTGTTCGCCTCCGTGCTGGCGCGGGAGGGGGACCGCTTCGTCCTGAAGACGCCGGTGGAGAAGGTGGGCATCAAGGTGGAAGACGCCCCGTTTCTCGCGGTCGATCTGGCCGTGGAAGCAGTGCCGGAGCCGAATGCGGCCGTCGGCCGCACCGCGCATCGCACGCTCGTCTTCCGCACCAATCTGGATGACGTGGTGCGCTGCGGGCCGGGCCACGCGCTGCGGTTCGCCCGGGGAGCGGGAGAGGGCGAGGTGGTCCCCTACCTGCATGTCCGGCGCGGTCTGGAGGCGCGACTGTCGCGGGCGGTTCATCTCGACCTGATGGATCTCGGGGAGGTGCGGGAAGACGGTGGCGTTCCCATGTTCGGGGTGGCGTCGGACGGACTTTTCTTTCCCATCCTTCCGGCGGCCGAACTGGGACTGGACTGATGCGGGTGTCCGACGACGCGTTTTCCGAGGCCAGCGGCGCAGGCGGCAGTCTCGATGATTTCCTCCGCCGCGCCAGCCAGCGCCTCTCGCCCGAGGCGCCGCCCTTCTACTCCGAGGGCGACTTCCTCGCGCTCAACGGCGACCATGCCCTGCAACCGGAGAAGGTGAGCCTCATTCCGCAGGAGCGCCCACGCCATGCGGCGGTGCTCGTGCCGGTGATCGCACGGCCGGAGCCGACCATCCTGCTCACCCTCCGATCATCCCATCTCTCGCAGCACGCGGGACAGGTGGCATTTCCCGGCGGGCGCATCGATCCCGGCGACAAGGACGAGGTCGATGCCGCCTTGCGCGAGGCGCGAGAAGAGGTGGGGCTCGATTCGGCGCTGGTTCGGCCGCTCGGCTTTCTTGATGGCTATCTCTCCGGCACCGGCTTCTGGATCGTCCCGGTGGTGGGGCTCGTCGATCCCGCCTACACGCTCACGATCAATCCCGCCGAGGTGGACGAGGCCTTCGAGGTGCCGCTGGGTTTCCTCATGAGCCCGCGCAACCACGAGCGCCAGTCGCGGGAGTGGAAGGGCACGCTGCGGCACTTCTACGTGATGCCGTTCGAGGGTCGAAACATATGGGGCGCCACGGCCGGCATGCTGCGCAACCTTTACGAGAAGGTCTACGCCTGATGGCGCGCAGCCTGCTCATCGAGATGGCGCTGTTCCTGACGCCATTCCTGATCTACGCCGCTCTGCTGATCGCGACCAAGGGCTCTGCGATTCCCGCGAATTGGTCGCCCCGCGCCCTGGCGATCGTCGCGATTGCGGCAGTTGGCCTTGTGGCGCTCGGCCTGTTCCTGTTCGAGCATGACCGCGTGGCGCCGCCCGGCGCTCACTATGTTCCTGCGCAGACCAGGGACGGCGTGTTCGTGCCGGGGCATTTCGAATGACCGCCAGCGTCGCCGGCGCGCCCTTCTGGGCGACCCCGGGACTTGCTCCGCTCCTCGGTGCACTGAACGGTAACGGCGAGGAGGCGCGGGTGGTCGGCGGGGCCGTGCGCAACTCACTCCTCGGCCTGCCGGTGGTAGACGTGGACATTGCCACCACCGCCTTGCCGCAGGAGGTCGCCGCCCGCGCCGCCCGTGCCGGCCTGAAGGCGGTTCCCACCGGCATCGAGCATGGCACGGTGACGGTGGTATCCGGGCATCACGGCTATGAAGTCACCACCCTGCGGGAGGATGTGGAGACGGATGGCCGCCGCGCGGTGGTGCGCTTCGGCCGGAGCTGGAAGCACGATGCGGAGCGGCGGGACTTCACCCTGAACGCGCTCTATGCGGCGCCGGACGGCGAGGTGGTGGACCTGGTGGGGGGGCTCGCCGACCTCGAGGCGCGCAAGGTGCGCTTCATCGGCTCGCCGGAAGCGCGCATCCGCGAGGATTATCTGCGCATCCTGCGCCTGTTCCGGTTCCATGCGGCCTACGGTGCCGGCGCCGTGGATGGGGCGGCGTTTTCCGCGGCCGTGCGGCTTCGGAATGGGCTGCTCGCCCTCTCCCATGAGCGGGTGCGCGCCGAATTGCTCAAGCTGCTCATGGCTCCCCGGGCGGCGGAAACGGTAGGGGTCATGAGTGATGCAGGGCTGATCCAGCCCTTGATCGGTGGCATCGCCGATGCCCGCGCCTTGGCCAGGCTCGTGGAGATCGAGGCGCAATGGCGGGCGGAAGGCTGGAACGTGCCGCCGGATGCCATCCGACGCCTCGCCGCCCTCGCGGTGCGGGTGCCCGACGACGCCGAGCGGCTGCGCGGAAAGCTGCGCCTGTCCAACGCCGAGGGGCGGCGGCTCGCCCTCATGGCCGGCCCCGTGCCGCAGATGAGCGATGACGCCGCGGCGAAGGCTTTCATTTACCGGATGGGCGCGGAAGCCGCGCGAGACCGCGCGCTTCTGGCCGCGGCGCACGGACGTCCGGACATGGGGAGGATCGGCCGGTTGGCCGCACACTGGGCCGTGCCGCGGCCACCTTTCCGTGCCGATGACCTGCTGGCGCTGGGCCTCAAGCCGGGACCGGCGCTCGGGGCCGCATTGCGGCGCGCCGAGGCGGACTGGATCGCCGCCGGCTTTCCCGACGAGCCGGGCCGTATCGCCGCCCTGCTGCGGGCGGCGATCGCCTTGGATGATGAGCCCTTTTGAGGCTCAGTCCTCTTCGTCTTCTTCCTCGTCCTCTTCTTCAAAATCGGCGATTTCGAGCTTCTCCACCGCCACGGCGGGCAGGGTTTCCCGGCGGAACTCGCTCACGTCCTCGGCGAACCACACCACCGAGATCTCCGTCTCGGAGGCGGTGACGACGGTGAGGGCGGGGCTGCCGGACTTGAGCTGGACGATGTCTCCGGGGGCGAACGCCATGGCTGTGTCTCCCGCTGTCTTGCGCGACCGGCAGCGGATTTTTCCCTGCCGAAGCAACGCGGCAGGCTTAGCCGGGCTGTGTGACGATGCGATCACGGTTGCGCAGATAGTAATCCAGGAAGGAGGGAAGCGCGTTGAGCCGGCGGATTTGCTCGATCCGGGTCATGATGAGCATGGACAGACCGTTGATGCGGATCACCTGGTTGTCCATCGCCGCTTCCACCGGCCCCGCGAGCGCCGACGCCGCGGTCTTGGATGGCTGCCCCATGCCAGGCGACGCAGGATCGGTCGCCGCCCAGATGCGGGCGGGCAGGATCGCCTGGTGCAGTTCATCGAAGCAGTGGTAGAAGATCACGAGCTGGTGCTTGGCGCTGCGCCAGTCCACGACGATGGACCCCATCGGAACGGGCTTCAGGTCAGTAAACACCACATAGTCCGGCACCGTATTTTTGTCGGCGCACCTGAAGCCGGCGCCGTCCAGCTTGCCGTCGCTGAGGGTATCGGCCTTGGCCCCGCTCGGGGCGACGTTTGAGCCCACGCGGGCAAAACTGTATCGCGTCGACGCAAGTGTCCGATTGTCATCGAGGTCGCTCGCCCAGTCGATATAAAGCTGGGCCTTGTAGAACAGGCGGTCGATGCCGGTTCTCAGTTCCATACGTGTTCGGGCGTATTCAGCCGCAATAGTTTGCGCCTGCTGATGGAAATAAGCCGCTTGATCTTGTGGCGCACTCGCAGCGGCCTTGTACAGGAAGTACACCATCTGCTGAAGGTTCTGCGCCTTGGCCAGCGTCCCAATAAGCTCATCGAATGTCTGTGTCGCGAGAGCGTAATCGCTTTTCGCCCGGTCGAGGGTCTTGTCGATGGACCATTGATTGAACTGAAAGAATGCGGTTGCGATCACCGCGACGAGGCTGAACAGGCTCAGGTTCTTGATGAACGTCAGCGGTCCATCGAGATCCGAAAGGGCTTTCCGCCAGCCCGTGAGCGGCGGCGGAGCATCTTTCGGATCGCTCTTGCCCGTGGATTTTTCGTCTCCGGAAAGCTGCGTCTCGTCGCTGTCACCCTGTGCCATTGCCCGCCCCCAAAGCTGACGGGAAATTCTGGCGAATTAAACCTGAAATTGCATCCCCTAAACTGGGGACCCGCTCACGGCCACTTCACCAGCGGGGGCATGGAGGAGAGGATCGAATCCACATTGCCACCCGTCTTGAGGCCGAAGATCGTGCCGCGGTCATAGAGCAGGTTGAATTCCACGTAGCGCCCGCGGCGGATGAGCTGCTCCTCCCGGTCCTCCGGCGTCCAAGGCGTCGCCATGTTGGCGCGCACGAGGCGGGGATAAACATCGAGGAAGGCGAGGCCCACGTCGCGGGTGAAGGCGAGATCGTCCTCCCAGCGCCCCGTGCCGGCGGCCGCGGAATCGAGATAATCGTAGAAGATGCCGCCGATGCCCCGCATCTCGTTGCGGTGCTTGAGGAAGAAATAGTCGTCGCACCACGCCTTGTACCGCGGATAGTCCGCCACCTTGTGGGCCGTGCACGCCGCTTCCATCGCCTTGTGGAAGGCGATGGTGTCCGCATCTTCCTGCGTCCGCCGCCGTGACAGAACCGGGGTCAGGTCCGCGCCGCCGCCGAACCACGCCTTGGTGGTGACGACGAAGCGCGTGTTCATGTGAACGGCGGGAACGTGCGGGTTCGCCATGTGGGCGATGAGCGATATGCCCGAGGCCCAGAAGCGCGGGTCCTCGGCGGCCCCGGGAATCTGGGCGCGGAACTCGGGGGCGAACTCGCCGAACACCGTGGAGGTATGCACCCCCACCTTCTCGAACAGCCGCCCGCGCATGAGGGCCATGGTGCCGCCGCCGCCCGGCGCTCCGGTATGGTCGGTGCGCGCCCAGGGTGTGCGGACGAAGCGGGCCGGGGAGGGGCCGTAAAGCGCGGGATCGGCCTCAGTCTCCAGCGCCTCGAAGGCGGCGATGATGCGGCCCTGCAAGTCCTCGAACCAGGCGCGCGCCTCGGCTCGGCGGGCGTCGAGCGCCGCGTCGCCGGGCCCGGAGGCGGCGGAAGCGGGGGGCACGGGATTTTCCATGGGCGTTGCGCCTTCGGTGTTCTGTCGTGGCGGCGCTTCTATCGCCTCCCTGCGGCGGAAGAAAGCTCAGGCGGGCAGGCCGCCCGTATGCCGCAGGGCTTCGGCGAGGACGATGCCGGCGCTGACCGCCACATTGAGCGAACGCACGCCCGGCCGCATGGGAATGCGCACGCGCGCGTCCGCACCGGCATGCACCTCCGGCGGCACGCCGGCGGATTCGCGGCCGAACAGGATCACGTCGTCGCTCCGGAAGGAGAAGCCGAACAGCGGCTCGGCGCCGGCGGTGGTGAGGAGCACGAGGCGGCGGCCCTCGGCGCGCCGGCTCTCATCGAAGGCGCCAAACGAGGCGTGCCGGCGCCAGACCACCTGGTCGATATAGTCCATCCCCGCCCGGCGAAACCCGGCATCGCCCACCGGGAAGCCCGCAGGCTCGATGATATGCACTTCTGCCCCGAGGCAGGCGCCGGTGCGCAGGATGGCACCGGCATTCTGCGCGAGGTCCGGGCAATAACGGGCACTGCGCAGGGTCATGGTGAGGCTCCGGCGGGGACGCCGCCGGAGCGGGTCGTAGGGTCAGTTGCTGCAGGTCATCTTGGACCAAGTCGTATCAAGCGGCATCAGTGTGATCGTCAGCTGGGTGGGATTGGCCAGGCCGATGTTGCTGCTGTTCTCGCACACGTCGTCATAAGCGAATGCATAGGCGCCGCCACGGATCGAATTGGCGTGCATGGTGCTTGCATAGAGGTTCACCGGCGTCTGCGTATAGGCGTTTTTCACCGGGCAAGCTGAAATATCCTTGTTCGTCAGGAAGATCGAGCGCAGGAGAGCGGCCTGGATGTAACGCTGGAGGTCGCCAACGGGATTTCCGCCGTCGGACACGACCGGCGCCCCATTCTGCCAAGCATACAGCGTGCTCGGCTTGCCGAAAGTTGCGGAGTTCCCCGATGTAGGCTTCAGCTGAAGCTGATTGTTAACGACGGTGCCTGTATAGGTCTTATTTCCGCTCGTAAGCGTAAAGCTTTTTCCGGCTTGGGCAAAATTCGTCCAGACTCGATTGATGTAGTTGTCTAGAAATGTATTCGGAAAATAGTTCGGGTCGTTGGACGGGAGGATCATCGCCTTTTCGGGAATGAGTACGCGAAGCGGACGCTTCTTGCTGTCCCGGACGATCAACTTGTTCCACGGCGCCGCTGAGAGGCTGGTGAGGATGGTCGGACCCGAGGTGGCGTTGTTGAAGCCGGACGTCAGGTTCTGGCTTGCGCTCTTCAGGTTCAGCTGCATGGGAATGCCAAGCGTGTCCACCTGCGTAATGTCGACGTCAAAAGGCGGAGACGCTGCATTGTTGTAGTTGAACTCAGCATAGTCGAGAACAGTGCTGTAGTTCTTGTCGGATGGCGACCAAGGTGCCGGCGTGTTTGGTGCATAAATCTTGTCGCCGTTCAGACTGACCGTAATGTATGCGGGTTGGCAGAAAGAAACGTAGATTCGAGCCGATACGACCTGCGGCACGTTAAAGGTGACCGAGCTGCCCGTGGTGTTGAAGCCGTAGTCAGTGGGCGTGGGGTTGGCGCCTGAGAAGGTCTTCTTGTTTCCGGCGGCATCGAAATAGACGTAAGATTTGCCGTCCAGCTCCTTTCCGTACACCGTAACGAACATCTTTCCGGTGATACCGGTCTTGTTCAAAATCGTCACTGGAACGGTCTGGGCATGGGCGGCCCCCGCCGCGCCGATGCCGGCAACTGCCGCGAGGCAGGCCAGAATGCGTTTAGCCATCGAGTGTCTCCCCCAAGGTCGGATGTTGTGCGTAGGGCACATCCTTTTCGCGGTCCGGGCGGGTGGGGCCGACGCGGGCGGGACGAGGCAGAATGCGCCAAAAGAAAGCACTGCCAAGCTAGCGACCCGTGAAAGGTAGCGCAATGCTAGATCTTAACCATAAGTCGTGTGGCCAGACCGCCGGAATTCGCAGGCGCGGTCGTTGAGCACCACGGCCAAGCCCCTGGCCGCTCAGGCGCCCAGCCTGACGCTGCGCAATGACACGGATCTGTCGCAGTGCAGGACCGCGTGCCGCATCGCCATGATCTGGACAAGATTGGGCTAGGGTGCAATTAGAGGCGCTTGAAATTGGCGGCTCGCATGTCCATGCGGCTGCCCTGTTGCGTGCGGCCTGTTGCCGGCGGTTTCTGAGGCCGGCGGCTGCGGGACGTGCATCGGGACGACAACATTATCGGGGACTGCGCCGTGGCACATACGGAGACGTCGGACACGACGACGCGTCGGGACTTCCTCTACATCGCAACCGGTGCCGTCGGCGCCGTCGGTGCCGCTGCCATGGCGTGGCCCTTCATCTCCCAGCTTCAGCCCGACGCGTCCGTGCTCGCGCTGTCCACCACCGAGGTGGACCTTTCCCCCATCGCCGAAGGCCAGATTGTCACCGTGCAGTGGCGTGGCAAGCCGATTTTCATCTCCCACCGCACCCCGGCGGAGATCAAGGCGGCCGTGGACACGCCCCTGTCCGACCTCAAGGATCCGCAGCCCGATTCGGCGCGCGTGAAGGCCGGCAAGGATCAGTGGCTGGTGGTGATCGGCATCTGCACCCACCTCGGCTGCGTGCCACTCGGCCACCAGGGCCAGTACAACGGCTGGTTCTGCCCCTGCCACGGCTCGGTGTACGACACCTCCGGCCGCATCCGGCAGGGACCGGCGCCGCTCAATCTCGAATTGCCGCCCTACGCCTTCACCACCGACACCAAGATCGTGATCGGCTGACGCGCGCATCGTCGCTGCTTTCAAAAAGGTTGGACTCATGGAAGGACATTCCACCTACCAGCCCAAGGGGACGGTCGCGCAGTGGTTCGAGAGCCGCTTGCCGATCATTGGGCTGATCCATTCCTCGGCCATCGCCTATCCGGTGCCGAAGAATCTGAATTACATGTGGACCTTCGGCGCGATCCTGAGCTTCATGCTCGTCTGCCAGATCGTCTCCGGCGTCGTGCTGGCCATGCACTACGTGGCTTACGCTCCGGTCTCGTTCGCCCGCGTCGAGCACATCATGCGCGACGTGAACTACGGCTGGCTGATCCGCTACATCCACGCCAACGGCGCCTCGATGTTCTTCATCGCGGTCTACATCCACATCTTCCGCGGCATGTACTACGGGTCCTACAAGGCCCCCCGCGAAGTGCTGTGGATCCTCGGCGTCATCATCTACCTCCTCATGATGGCGACCGCCTTCATGGGCTACGTGCTCCCCTGGGGCCAGATGTCGTTCTGGGGCGCGACCGTCATCACCAACCTGTTCTCGGCCATCCCCTGGGTCGGCACCACGATCGTGGAGTGGCTGTGGGGCGGATATTCGGTGGGTGATCCCACGCTGAACCGCTTCTTCTCGCTGCACTATCTGCTGCCGTTCATGATTGCCGGCGTGGTCGGCCTCCACATCTGGGCGCTCCACCACGTGGGCCAGAACAACCCGGACGGCGTGGACATCAAGAACGTGTCGAAGGACTCGGTGCCCTTCACCCCCTACGCGACGATCAAGGACATCTTCGCGATGGTGGTGTTCCTGATCTTCTTCTCCTGGTTCATCTTCTACATCCCGAACTACCTCGGCCATTCGGACAACTACATCCCGGCCAACCCGCTCTCCACGCCGGCGCATATCGTGCCTGAATGGTACTTCCTGCCGTTCTACGCGATCCTGCGCTCCATCCCGGACAAGCTCGGCGGCGTGCTCGCCATGTTCGCGGCGATCGCGGTGCTGGCCTTCCTGCCCTGGCTCGACACCTCCAAGGTGCGGTCAGCCAAGTATCGTCCACTTTTCCGCCAGTTCTTCTGGGTGTTCGCGGTGGTTGCCGTCCTCCTCGGCTATATGGGCTCCCAGCCCGCCGAGGGCGGCGCGCTCATCGTCTCGCGCATCCTGACGGCCTACTATTTCATCCACTTCCTGGTGATCCTGCCGCTGCTCGGCCTGTTCGAGCGCCCCAAGCCCGTGCCGGCGTCCATCGCGGATGCCGTGCTCGCGAAGTCCAAGGGCGGAGCGGTGGTGGTCGCCGGGGCGGCCGGTCCCGAGACCAAGTGATCGGCGCGGAGAGAACAGCAATGACCATTCGTAGCTCTCTCTTCGGTGCCGTCGCGGCGGCCCTGCTGATGACCCTGGGCGCCACCGGCGCCCAGGCCGAGAATGCCCACGCCCAGCCGCGTCCGCATCGCATGTCGTGGTCCTTCGCCGGCCCGTTCGGCATGTATGACCAGGGCCAGCTGCAGCGCGGCTTCAAGGTGTTCAAGGAAGTCTGCGCCGCGTGCCACTCGGCCAACTACCTGTACTTCCGCAACCTCGCCCAAGAGGGCGGCCCGCACTTCACCGAGGCGCAGGCCAAGCAGGTGGCGAGCGAGTACCAGATCACCGACGGACCGAACGACTCCGGCGACATGTTCCAGCGTCCCGGACGCCTGTCCGATCACTGGCCTGCACCGTTCCCGAACGACAACGCCGCCCGCGCCGCGAACGGCGGCGCCCTGCCGCCGGACTTCTCGGTGCTGGCCAAGGCCCGCTCCTACCACGTCGGCTTCCCAGGCTTCATCACCGATGCCTTCATTCAGTACCAGGAGCACGGCGTGGACTACATCCACGCGCTGCTCACCGGCTACGAAGAGGCGCCGGCCGGCGTTCATGTGCAGCCGGGCCTGAACTACAACGAATATTTCCCCGGCAACCAGATCGCCATGCCGAAGCCCCTCAGCGACGGTCAGGTGGAATACACCGACGGCTCGCCGCAGACGGTCGACCAGTATTCCCAGGACGTGGCGGCCTTCATGATGTGGGTGGCCGAGCCGCACCTCGACCAGCGCAAGCGCATCGGCTTCCAGGTCATGATCTTCCTGATCGTGCTCGGCGGCCTGCTGTACTTCACCAAGAAGAAGGTCTGGTCGAACGTCGCGCACTGAACCTCGCGCGGCAGCACGATCTCCTGATCGACGATCAAGGGCCCCGAGAGGGGCCCTTTTTCGTGCCGGTCACTGGCATCACGACTGCGCGGTATCCGCCCTTTCAGCCGCCACGCAGCTTTCCCCCACACCGATGGCGCCTTAGCTTCTCCGCCAAACCGGAGCCTGTCATGACCCCTGCCGATTTCGCCGCGTCCATCCGCACCATCGAGAACTATCCCAAGCCCGGCATCCTGTTCCGCGACATCACCACCCTTTTGGGAGACGCCCGCGCCTTCCGCCGTGCGGTGGACGAACTGGTGCAGCCCTGGGCTGGCGCGAAGATCGACAAGGTGGCCGGCATCGAGGCCCGCGGATTCATCCTCGGCGGCGCGGTGGCGCACCAGCTCTCGGCCGGCTTCGTGCCCATCCGCAAGAAGGGCAAGCTGCCCCACCAGACCGTGCGCATGGCCTACGCCCTCGAATATGGCGAGGACGAGATCGAGATGCACGTGGATGCCATCGTCCCCGGCCAGCGGGTGCTGCTGGTCGATGACCTGATCGCCACGGGCGGCACCGCCACCGGCGCGGTGAAGCTGCTTCAGACCTGCGGCGCCGTGGTCGAGGCCGCCTGCTTCATCGTCGACTTGCCGGACCTCGGTGGCGCCGAGAAGCTGCGCGGGATGGGCGTGGCGGTCCGCACGTTGGTGGCCTTCGAGGGCCACTGATCCGGGAACTGGATCAGACAGCCTCAGATCAGCCGCAGGCCCTTGAGACTTGCGTGTCCGTCCTTGCCGACGATGATGTGGTCGTGGACCTCGATGCCCAGCGGCTTGGCCACATCGATGATGCGCCGGGTCATGTCGATGTCGGCGCGCGAGGGGGTGGGGTCGCCCGAAGGGTGATTGTGGCAGAGGATGAGGGCGGAGGCGGAGACCTCCAGCGCCCGCTTCACCACCTCGCGGGGATAGACGGGTGCGTGGTCCACGGTGCCGGTCTGCAGCACCTCGTCGGCGATCAGCTGGTTGCGCTTGTCGAGGAAGAGCACCCGCACCTGCTCGCGGTCGGCATAGGCCATGGCCGTGCGGCAATAGTCGATCACCGCGCTCCAGGATGAGAGCGCCGGGCGCCGCTTCACCTGCCCCTTGGCCAGGCGCTGGGCGGCCGCTTCCACCACCTTCAGCTCGGTGATGATGGCGTCCTTGACGCCGGGCACTTCGGCTAGCAGCTGCACCGGCGCGGCGACCACCTCCGCGAACGAGCCGAAGCGGTCCACGAGGGCTTTCGCGAGGGGCTTTACGTCCCGTCGCGGCACGGCGCGGAACAGCACCAGTTCCAGAAGCTCATAGTCCGCCAGCGCCTGCGCGCCGGCGGAGCGGAAGCGCGCGCGAAGCCGGTCGCGATGCCCATGGAAGTGGGGCGCCTCGTTCAGGCCGTCTTCCGGCGCTTCGGCCATCCGGCTCCCTCAGGCGGTGACGTAAGGCGGCTTGTGATAGCCCTTGGGGCTCAGGGTGAAGATCTCGACGCCCGTCTCCGTCACGCCCACCGCGTGCTCAAACTGGGCCGAGAGGGAACGGTCCCGCGTGACCGCGGTCCAGCCGTCGGAGAGCACCTTCACATGCGGGCGGCCGAGGTTGATCATCGGCTCCACGGTGAAGATCATGCCCGGCACCAGCTTCGGCCCCTCGCCGCGCCGGCCCACGTGCACGATATTGGGCTCGTCATGGAACACCTGACCCACGCCGTGGCCGCAGAAGTCGCGCACCACGCTCATGTGCTGCGGCTCCACGAACTCCTGGATGGCGGCACCGATGTCGCCCACATGCGCGCCGGGACGGATGGCGCGGATCCCGCGCATCATCGATTCATAGGTCACGTCCAGCAGCCGCTCGGCCCGGCGCGGAATCGCACCCACGGGGAACATGCGGCTCGAATCGCCGTACCAGCCATCCAGCACCAGCGTCACGTCCACGTTCACGATGTCGCCGTCGCGCAGCGGCCGGGCATTGGGCATGCCGTGGCACACCACGTGGTTCACCGAGGTGCAGACCGAATAGCGGTAGCCGCGGTACATGAGGGTGGCGGGATAGGCGCCATGGTCCATGGCGAAGTCGAAGATGAGTTGGTCGATGGCGGTGGTCGTCACCCCCGGCCCGATCATTTCCGCTACGGCATCGAGCGCCTGGGCGGTCAGCGCGCCGGCCCGCCGCATGCCCTCGAAGCCTGCCGGCCCATAGAGCTTGATATGGCCGGTCTTGCGCAGCGGCGCATTGGCCGCCTCAACATAGTTCATGACACTGCCTTCGCGGACGGCGCGCGGAGCCGTCCCAATCTCTGAATTCAAACTACACAATTAGTCCTTGCCGGCGTCAAAGCAAGCTCGACCGTGGGGCGCGCCCCTCGGAAGCGTTCCCTTGGGCCGGTTTGCGGGCATTTCGCGCGGCTGACGCCAGCCGGTAAGATCGGCCCATCCGAATCGTGATGAGTGCCATGTCCATTCGCCGCCTTCCCCCTGTTCTCATCGACCGCATCGCCGCCGGCGAGGTGGTGGAGCGGCCGGCTGCCGTGGTGAAGGAACTGGTGGAGAACGCGCTCGATGCCGGCGCGTGCAGCATCGAGGTCGTAATCCAGGGCGGCGGACGGCGGCTCGTGCGTGTTTCGGACGATGGCTCGGGTATGGGGCCGGACGATCTCGCCTTGTGCGTGGAGCGCCACGCGACCTCGAAGCTGTGCGGCGAGGACCTTCTGGCCATCGCCACCCTTGGCTTCCGGGGCGAGGCCCTGCCGTCCATCGGCGCCGTGGCCCATCTTTCCATCGCCAGCCGCCCGCCGGGGGCGGCCCATGCCTTCGAGGTGCGGGTGGATGGCGGGGTGGTGACGCCCCCCCGTCCGGCGGCGCTGGGTGGGGGCACGCGGGTAGAGGTGCGCGACCTCTTCTATGCGACGCCCGCCCGTCTCAAGTTCCTGAAATCGGATCGCGCCGAGGGCGCGGCTGCGGCGGATGTCGTCCGGCGCCTGGCGCTGGCTCGCCCCGACGTGGCCTTCACCCTCGCCACTGATGAACGCTTCCCCGTCACGTTCCCCGCCCGCCTGGGCGACGAGGCCGGCCGCGCCCAGCGGCTCGCCGATGTGCTGGGTGCCGATGCGGGGCGCAATGTCATCGCCGTCGCTGGCGTTCGAGAGGGCGTGCGGCTCGATGGCCTCGCCGGCCTGCCGACTTTCTCCAAGGCCAATTCGCTGAGCCAGTATCTGTTCGTGAACGGCCGCCCGGTGCGGGACAAGTTGCTCATGGGCGCGGTGCGCGCGGCCTATGCGGACCTGCTGCCGTCCGATCGCTACCCGGTGCTGGCGCTGTTCTTCACCCTCGATCCGCGCGACGTGGACGTGAACGTCCATCCCGCCAAGACCGAGGTCCGCTTCCGCGACGGGGGCAACGTCCGGGCCCTCATCGTGCGGACCCTCTCCGATGCGCTGGCCGCCCGCATCCCCTCCACGGCCGCCAGTATGGCGGACCGCCTCGTGGCGTTGGCGCAGACGCCCAGCCTTCCGTCCCGCATCTCCTCGGGCCTTGCAGAGCCGGAGCGCGGCGGGGCCTTCGCCGGCTTCCGTCCGGCGCCGCGGCTCGATTACGACTGGCGGCAATCGCCAGCCCGGCCCGAGGCCTTCCGATCCGGCGAGGAGCAGGTGCGCCTCGAGATCGCCGAGCCCTCGGCCGATGCCCGCGCCGACGCGGCGCCCGTCTCTGCCGTCGATCTCGACCGGCCTTTGGGGGCCGCCCGCGCACAGCTGCACGAGACCTATATTGTCGCACAGACCCGCGAGGGGCTCGTCCTCATCGACCAGCACGCGGCCCATGAGCGCCTGGTCTACGAGAAGCTCAAGGCGGCCATCGAGCGCGATGGCGTCGCGCGGCAGGGCCTGCTGATCCCGGCCGTGGTGGACCTCGACCCGGCCGACGCCGATCGCCTTACCGAGCGCGCGGCGGACCTCGCCGCTCTGGGGCTTGTTCTGGAGCCCTTCGGACCGGGCGCGGTGCTGGTGCGCGAGGTGCCGGCCCTGCTGAAGGACGCGGATGTGACCCGCCTCGTCACCGATCTCGCCGAGCATGCCGCCGAGTGGGACGACGCGCTGCCGCTGGAACGGCGCCTGCTGCACGTCGCCGCCACCATGGCGTGCCACGGCTCCGTGCGGGCTGGGCGCCGGCTTAGGGTGGAGGAGATGAACGCGCTGCTGCGGGAGATGGAGCAGACGCCCAATGCGGGCGAGTGCAACCACGGCCGGCCGACCTTCGTCACGCTCTCGCTGAAGGACGTGGAGAAGCTGTTCGCGCGGCGGTAGGAGCGAGGCTCCGCCTCAGGCCTTCTTCAGCAACTTCTGCAGGTCGCGGCGGATCAGTTCGTTGCCGGCGATGATGTGGCCGTTGTCCAGCATCTTGTCGTTGTCGTCCATGTCCGAGACATAGCCGCCCGCCTCGCGCACCAGGATGATGCCGGCCGCCATGTCCCACGGCGACAGGTTGCGCTCCCAGAAGGCGTCGAAGCGGCCGGCGGCGGTCCAGGCGAGATCAATGGCGGCGGAGCCGGTGCGGCGGATGCCCGACACCTGGGGCTGAACGAGTTCAAGCTCGCGGTTGAACTGGGCGTGGTCGCCGCGGCCCATGTGGGGCACGCCGCAACACACCACGCACTCGGCGAGCTTGCGCCGCGCGGCAACGCGGATGCGCCGCTCGTTGAGATAGGCGCCCTGGCCGCTCTCGGCCACGTACAGCTCGTCACTCACCGGATTGTAGATGACGCCTGCCACCGGGACGCCGTTGCGCACCAGCGCCAGAGAGATGGAGAAGATCGGGATGCCGTGCAGGAAGTTGGTGGTGCCGTCGAGGGGGTCCACCACCCAGGTGTTGGCCGGATCCGATCCTTCGACGGCGCCGCGCTCCTCCATCAGGAAGCCGTAGTTCGGCCGGGCGCGGGACAGTTCGGCGAAGAGGGTGTCTTCCGCCTTGCGGTCGGCGGCGGAGACGAAGTCGCCAGGGCCCTTCATGGAGACCTGAAGCTGCTCGACCTCGCCGAAATCGCGGGCGAGCGTGCGCCCGGCCTTGCGGACGGCCTGAACCATGACGGTGATGAGGGGCGAGCGGATCATGAAAAACCTGACGTGAGGCCGAAAGCCGGCGCGCCCGGCGCCGGGGCAGCGGGCAGGGAAAGCGATTGAACCTGCGTTTGCCCGCCTTGGATGCCCCCGTCAAGGCGCGTTCAGCCGCGCCCCAAACTAACTTGGAGGTAGCCAGCTCAGCTCAAGAGCGGAGCGGGGACCAGGCCGGGTCCGAGCCGTAGCTCGGGGTGGGCAGGCGCTGCTCGTTGTAGCCGGTCACGTCCACGGTATAGAGGGAGGGGCCTGAGGCGCCGCCAGGGTCACGGAAGAACATGAGCACGCGGCCGTTGGGGCAGAAGGTCGGCCCCTCATTGTGGTAACCCTCTGTCAGCACACGCTCTCCTGAGCCGTCGGTGCGCATGACGCCGATGGCGAAGCGACCTTCCGCCTGCCGGGTGTATGCGATCCAGTCGCCCTTCGGCGACCACACCGGGGTCGAATAGCGGGCGTTTCCGAAAGAGATGCGCTTGGCGCCGGAGCCGTCCGCGTTCATCACATAGATCTGCGAGGTGCCGCCCCGGTCGCTCTCGAAGCAGATCTGCCGCCCGTCCGGCGAATAGCAGGGGGCGGTATCAATGGCCGCCGTGTCGGTAAGGCGGGTGGTGGCGCGCGAGCGCAGGTCCATGACGAAGATGTTCGAGTTGCCGCCCTGCTGGAGGCTCATGATGACCTTCTGGCCATCCGGCGCGAAACGCGGCGCGAAGCTCATGCCCGGGAAATTGCCGACGATTTCCCGCTGGCCGGTCTCGATGTTGAGCAGGAACACCCGGGGATCACCCTGCCCGTAGGACATGTAGGTGATTTCCTGGCTGGTGGGCGAGAAGCGCGGGGTCAGAACCAGGCTGTCGCCGCGCGTGAGGTAGCTCACGTTGGCGCCGTCCTGGTCCATGATGGCGAGGCGCTTGATGCGGCGCTCCTTCGGCCCGCTCTCGTCCACGAAGACGATGCGGGTGTCGAAATAGCCTTTCTCGCCCGTCATCTTCTCATAGATGGCGTCGGCGACGATGTGGGCGATGCGACGCCAGTTTTCCGGCTGGGCCACGAACTGCTGGGCGGCGAGTTGCTGGCCGGCGAACACGTCCCACAGGCGGAACACCACCTGCACCCGCCCGTCCGCCTGCCGCGTGACGCGGCCGGTGAGCAGGGCCTGCGCGTTGATGACGCGCCAGTCCTGAAAGCGGGGCGTATCGGGATTGGTGATCTGCTCGACGAACGCCTTCGGATCGATGGGCGCGAACAGGCCGCAGCGGCGCAGGTCCGAGGTGATGACGCCGGAGATGTTGCAGCCCAGCTCCGGCTCGCCCAGCAGGTCGGTGATGGCGATGGGGATAGGCTTGAAGGCGCCGGGGGTGATTTCGATGCGCGCCGCCTGCGCATGGGCCGGGCCGAAACCGGCGTGCAGCATCCCGGCGGCGCCGGCAGCCATGCCCGTCATCAGGAAGGCCCGGCGGCCAAGGCCCCCAGCAAGGCCGCGCGCGATCCCACCGTCGGCCGGGGAGGGGCCGGCGTGGACGTCATTATGTGGGCGCTGGGAGACTTCCGGGCGTCCGGACCGCGTCATTTTATCCTCGTTCTCTTGGGGCCGGGCGGCGCCGCCTGCCGGCGAACCGGGGGCGCCGGCCCTGCTATTGGCTGAACATCTTGTCGCTGAGGGTGATGCCGAGGGTCTTCCACTGGGCATATTTCTCAGGCCGGAACATCTTGTAAGGCTGGCACTGGGTGATGGCGCGCACGCCGATGCTCGCCACGTTCTGGAAGGTGGGGTTCGAGGCGCCGGCCTGCCCCGGAACCACCCGCGGAGCCGCCGAGAGCGTGCCGTCCTGGTTGAAATAGATATCCACGTCCACCAGCGTTGGCGCGTTCAGGTTGCCGGGAATCTCGGTCCAGCAATCGCGCAGCCGGCGCTTGAAGGCGTCGATCTCGCTCACGCTCAGGGTCGCAGCCTGCCCGCTCGGCACCCCGATGGACGAGGTGTTCGATATC
>JAYSCE010000020.1:0-18397 GCA_041915035.1 Xanthobacter sp. | reverse complement strand
TGGTGCTGCTGATCGTCGGGGCCGCAACGGACAACACGCGCTGGTGGGTCGCACCAGCGGTGGCCGCGTCCATTGCGCTGGCGGCGGAGCTGTTCCGCCTCTACCACGCACCTGCCCTCGACGCCTTCCGCACGACCCTCGCCGGCGCGCTGCTTCTCGGCCGCATCTTCAACCCGTGGAACATCGTGGCCTACTGGCTCGGTATCACCCTCGCCGTGCCACTGCATCTGGCCATCGGACGGATGCGGTAGAGGTGATATCCCCAGGGCTGGAGGGTTCGAAATGTGGTGCATGGTGCTGCTCCCGCTGGTCCTGCTCGCGGTCTGGTGGAGAGATGCATTGGTTGTCGCCCGCGACGGTCACGCGTGGTGCGCGCAGCCGTAAACGCGCCGCAGCGTCTGATTCCCGGCCGCCGACTGGGGCTCGGTAGCAGACCGCACGCGCGCCTCTTGCCGGAGAAGGCGCCGGCATGGGGGAACGCCATCGTCGACGATGCACTGCCCTATCTGCCGCCCCGCTTCCTGAGCGCATCAACCGCCCGAAAGATCGCCTTCGCCTCAGCCCTGGCGTCGAACGGCGCTGCATCGCCGCCCCGCCCATAGAGGCGCGCGTCGAGGCGCGCCGTCTCTTCCCCGCTCACCGGCAATCCGAGCAGCCGCCGCCGGCGCAGGTGCCGCTCCACCGCGCGGCGGAGCGCGAACGGCTCGCCGGTCCGCGCCGCCCGGCGTACGGCGATGCGGGTCGGATCCACGGGCGAAAGCCTCCCGAGCACCCTCAGCACGTCGTCCCGCCGGCGCGGCGCGAGGCCTGCGATGACCAGCACACATCCCGCCATCACCCCGCCGGCGACGGCGAGCGCCGCGGCGCGTATCTGCCCGGCAGGCAAATGCCCGGTGCCGCCGATCCCGGCATAGATGCTGGCATAGCCGAACGGGATCGCGGGGATCTCCGCCGTGCGCATCTGCCGTGTTCCGGTGTCGAACCAGGGGATGGCGATGGCGGGAAGCACGGCGGGGTCGCCGGTGCTCGGCCTCAGGTGCCATTCCCATGTCACCGTCGTCACCGGCCCGTCCGGCGTCAGGCGCTGCGTACGCGCCTCCGGTGCCGCGAAGCTGATGAGCCAGGGCGCGCGCACAATGGGGCGCGGCGGCACCAGATGCGACGGTGTCCCCACCGCCTCAATGGTGACGCGCCGGACCAGGGTTTCCCCGTCGCGAAATTTACCGGGCTCGGTGGACAGCGCGTCGGTGACGGTGAGGCCCCGCGCCGCGAGCATCGACCCCTCGACCGGGAACGGGGCCACCGCCACAGTCACGGGCTCTGCCGTGACCGGCAGTTCCTCCCGCGGCGCATCGGTGCCCACCACGGTCAGCCGGTGTGTCACCGGCCCGATGACCAGCGGACCGGCATGGCGGGGGAACACCGCGATGCGGCGCTCGAACACGCGAACCGCCCGCCCTTCCACCTGCTCCGTCCGCCACTGGTCGCGAGCGAGCTGCATCCAGTCATAGTCGGGAGAATCCGGAAAACTCAGCTTTTCCAGCGTGATCTGCCGCTCGTATTCGCCGCGCACGGTGACGGGGATCATCTCGCCAGCCACCGGTCGCATCTCGGGGATGACCAGCCGCAAATTCTCGGCCCGGGCGCCGCCGGCCAGGGACAGGAGGACGAGAAGGCAAAGCGCACGGTGCGTCATGGTGCGTCTCCATCCCGCCCGATCAGGCCGAGCGCCGCCCGCCGCTCGAATTCCTTGCGCAGGCGCAGGCGCAGGTACGCGCCGGGATCGTCGGCGATGGTGTCGAGCCAGGCGTCGGAGGCGGCAATGCCCCGCGCCTCGATCGGCTTTTTCAGCTCCGGGTCGGGGGTGGCCGCGACGCCGTCGCTCCTGCTCGCGGAGGCGATGCCGACAGAGACCGGGATATGGCCGCGGACGACGCTAACGCCCACCGTCTTGGGCGCCAGCGCGTCGATCATCTCACGCAGCCGGCGCGCCTCGGCGTCCGCCGGGTCCACGAACAGCACGGCGTCGAGATAGGCGACGGCCAGCGCGTAGCGGCCGGTCGCCGCGAGCGTCAAGGCGCGGTTGAAGGTCTCGCTGCGGCCCGCCTCCGCCAGCGCCGCATCGGCGGCGGAATAATCGCCCTCGCGGTAGAAGGCGATGCCCCGTGCGGCGGCATCATCCTGCCAGCGCGCCGTCCCCGGCGCCCCGGCCCAGAAGGCGAGCCGCGCAAGGGAGGAAGGCCCGGCGAGCATGAGGCAGGCGAGGCCCGCCGCCGCCATGAGCAGGATGCGCCGTGCCGGGGAAAGGCCGATCATGCGCGCCTCCGGAACAGGGCGAGAAACGGGACGAGCGCGAGCGCCGCGACCAGCGGGCCGAGATCCTCGAACGCAAGCCCCGCCGCCTGTCCGTCGCGCGCGAGTGCCGCCGAACCGGACAGGCGGTCGATGACCGGCCCAGGCGCGCGGGCCGGGGCGGATGCGACGCCCAGCGCCTCCAGCGACGTGGCTTTGTCGCTCCCCGAGCCCAGGGCGAGGGTGAAGAGGCGGATGCCGCCCGTGGCGAGCCGCGCCGCCTCGGTACGGGCAGCGGCATCGATGCCGCTGCCGTCCGAGATCAGCACGAGATCGGCGTCCGGCATCCCCTCCAGCATGCGGCGGGCGAGCCGCAGCGCAGCGGCCGGCCGGGCGCCGCTGCTCGGCATGGTATCGGGACCGAGCACGGCGATCAGGCTCTCCAACACCGCGGGATCGCCGGTCGGTGCCGCCACGTCATAGGCCTCGTCGGAATAGAGGATGAGGCCCACCGGCCGCCCGGCCGCGGCGGCCATGATGCCGGCGGCGGCGGCCTGCGCATCGGCCAGCGCCGCTCCGGCGACGCCGGGAGACAGGCCGATGGCCACCAGCACGGCCCCCGCCCCGGCAAATTGCGGGGCGTCCGCGCGCGGGATCGCCGGGCCCGCAAGGCCGAGGCCGACGAGCGCTGCCGCTGCCACCGGCATCAGGCTGGCACCGGCATCGTCCCGGCGCAGATGGCCGAGGGCGCGCATGGCCGCCAGCATGGTCGGTGGCATCACCCGGCCCCACCCCCCCGCCACAGGCCCGCGTCGCCACAGCCAGAAGGCCAGCGCGGCGAGCAGCGGCAAAGCGGCGAGCCACCAGGGGCGTAGCAGGACGAAGCCGCTCATGCACGCCTCCCCATTGCCGGCAGGAGGGCCAGCAGCGTGGCGAAGACGAGCGCCGCCGCCGCGGGCCACATCCAGAGGGAGCGCCAGTACAGGGTCGGGGGGCGCCGCATGGGGTTCGGCTCCAGCCCGTCGAGGGTCGCGGCCACGTCCACAAGATCGTCGAGGGTGCGTACCCGGAAACTCGCCCCGCCGCCGGCCGCGGCAGTGGCCCTGAGGCCGGCGACATCCACCGCATCGCTGGCGTCCGGCTGGCTCTCCAGATCCTCCGGTCCGAGGGCGATGGTATGCACGCGGATGCCGTGGCGCGCCGCAAGCTGCGCTGCGTCGCTCGCCAGCACCTTGCCCGAGGTGTCGATGCCGTCCGACAGGAGGATAACCGCTTTGGACTTGCCATCGCTGCGGGAAAGGCGGCGCACCGCGAGGCCGAGCCCGTCGGAAATCGCCGTGGACAGGCCGGAGATGCCGATCTGCAGCGTATCGACGGCGCGGGCCGTGGAGGCCACGTCAAAGGTGGGCGGCTGCGCCACATAGGCCCGGTCGCCGAACACGACGAGGCCGATCCTGTCGCCCCGCCGGCCCGCGATGAAGCGCGTCGCGACCGCCTTGACCGCGTCAAGCCGCGACAGTGGCCTGCCATCGAGCACGAAGTCGGTTTTCGCCATGCTTCCCGACAGGTCGAGGGCGAGGATGATCTCCCGGCCGGACGCGGTGGGAAGGCTAACGGGAGCGGCGACGCGCGGCCCGGCCAGCGCCACGACCAGCGCGATCCAGGCCCCCGCGCGCAGCAGAGCCGCAATGGGGTCGTGGCGAAGGCCGGACGGGGCGGCGGCGGCGAAGGCGGCGGCATCGACGGCGAGCGAAGCCATCGCCGGCGCCCGCGCCGCGAGGACGTACCGGACCAGCCACGGCAGGGGCAGGAGCAGCAGGACGAGGGGAAAAGCGAAGCTCATCGGCGCGCGCGCCTCGCCTTCAGGGCGATCCGCTCGATGGCCTCGTCTCCGGGCGGCGGGGCGGCGCCGTAGGCGGCGGCCCGCAGGTCATCGGGCAGGCGGCCGAGGATACGGGCGATGGCGAGCAGCCGCGCCTCGGGCTCAAGGGAACGGATCGCCCGGAGGCGCGCGCGGAGCGGGACGCGCCGCACGAGGAGCGGCAGCACGAGGGCGCAGCACAGCGCACCGAGGAGCAGGCCAAGGCCGAACAGGGCCACAAGGTCGGTCGCATGGAGCGCCATCAGGGAGGGCGGCAGGCGCCCTTCCGGCAAGGCGGCGATCAGCTCAGCCTGCGTCATCCGGGAGCACCTCGAGGCTGACATTCAGGCCGGCCATGCGGTCGGTCAGCGGCGCGGGATCGAACGGGCGGAGCCGCGCCAGCTGCTGGTCCGGGCCGGCGTGGATCGGCAGCGGAGCGGCGGGCGGACCCAATTCGACCGGATCGAGAGGAAACAGCACGCGCACCCGCCGCTGGCGCCCGAGGCGGGCGAGAGCAGCGTCGTCGCCCGGGCGGATGCCGTCCGGGCCGGTGGCGATGAGCACTTCCGCGCCCGACGGCACCATGGCCACTGCCCGCGCAAGGACCTCGCGCAGGGACGTCGCCTCGTCCCCCCTCTGGCCCGCGGCGAGCGCGCGGTCGTGACTGTCGGCCAGCATCCGGCTGATGCGGCTCATCTGCGCCACCCCGGCGCCTGCGGCAGCGGCAGCAACGCCGGACGCATCGAGGACGATGGCGGCGAGGACGGCGCGGCGCGCCGTCGCCTGCCAGCCGCGCCGCACAAGGGCGCGGGCGCCGCGCACCGAGCGCAGGCTGTCCCCGGTGCCCCACAACATGGCCGGCCGGAAATCGGCGATCAGAAGCACCGTGTCGTCGCGGTCCTCATGAAAGCTGCGGATGTGCGGCGCGCCCGTGCGGGCGGTGGCGGCGGGATCGATCCGCCGGAAGTCGTCGCCTTCGGCGAAGGCCCGGATCTCCCGAAGGTCCATGCCGGAGCCGGCCGGGCGCGCCTGCACCGCGCCGGGGCGGCGCGTCACCGGACGATGGCGGTCGCGTGGCAGGCGCGCGTCGCGCAGCGCCAGCAGTTCCGCCGCGACGAGCCGGATGCCGGGCGCATCGAGCGCCGCCGTCACCATGGCTCCACCGCCTTCAGGATGTCGGCGACAAGGCTGCGGCCGGTGCGCCCCTCGCCGACGGCAGCCCAGGTCGGCACCAGCCGATGAGCCAGCGCGTCGGGCGCGAGGGCGATGACATCCTCGGGCAGGCCGTAGTCGCGCCCCTTCAGCCAGGCGAGGGCCTGCGCCGCCGCAGCGAGCGCCAGCGTGCCGCGCGGCGAGACCGGGTGTTCCACCCATTCGGCAACGACGCCGCCCGGCCGCGAGGCCATCACCAGCCGGACGATGAAATCCTTGAGCGCCGGGGCAAGATGGACAGTCGCCACCTCGGCCTTGGCCTGCGCCAGCGTGTCCGGCGCCAGCGCGGCCTCCGCCTGCGCCGGCCCAGAGATCCGCTCCGCGGCGACGAGATCGAGGATGGCGCGTTCCTGCTCGGCGTGGGGCAGGCCCAGGGACAGGTGGAGCAGGAAGCGGTCCATCTGGGCTTCGGGAAGGGGGAACGTCCCTTCGTGCTCGATGGGGTTCTGGGTCGCCACGACCATGAATGGCTGCGGCAGCGGGCGGGTGACGCCCGAGGATGTCACCTGCCCCTCGGCCATGGCTTCCAGCAGTGCCGACTGCACCTTCGGCGGCGCCCGGTTGATCTCGTCCACAAGAACGAGCGCATGGAACAGCGGGCCGGCGACGAAATCGAAGCGGCCAGTCTCCGGCCGGAACACCTGGGTGCCCGTCAGGTCCGAGGGCAGAAGGTCCGGCGTGCACTGGATGCGGGCGTGGCTCCCCGGCAAGCTGGCGGCGAGGCGCTTGACGGCGCGGGTCTTGGCGATGCCCGGCGGCCCCTCGATCAGCACATGCCCGCCGACCAGCAGGGCGATCAGCAGCCGCTCAACCAGCGCCTCGTGGCCGATCAAGCCGGCGGCGACGGCGCTGCCGAGGCGGGTGATCGGATGGCTCATGTCATTCATGCCCGGCGCTCCCCGTAATCGGGAGAGGATGCCGGTGCCCGGCGCAGCGCCGCCAGAGAGGCCTTCCCGGCCGGCCCGGGAAGATCACCCGGATCAGCGGGGAAGAAGTGCCGTCGCCCGCATGCCGCCGCCCGTCGGCAGCAGCGCGAAGCTGCCGCCGAGCGCATCGACACGCTCGCGGATGCCGAGCAAACCGTAGCCGTCGCCCGCCCGGCTGTCCGGCCGCGCGGCGCCGTCGTCCTCGACGGTCAGGGTGATGGCCCCGGTGACCTCCAGGGTCAGGATGACGCTGCCGGGGCCGCCATGGCGGACGGCATTGGTGAGGCATTCCTGGGCGATGCGGTAGAGACTGAGGGCGAGGGTGTCCGGCACCGCCTCCATGTCGCCCTTCAGCTCCAGCGCGAAGCGGATCGCAGGCACGCGGCTGCGCCAGTCGGCGACGAGCCGCTCCAGCGCGTGGCGCAGGCCCAGGTCGTCGAGGTCGGGCGGACGCAGGCGAGACAGCTCGGCGCGCAGGCTGTCCATCATCTGGCCGCTGATCTCGGCGATCCGCGCGCCGTCCTCGGCGGTGGATTCCTTCGACTGTGCGATGGCCGTGGCCAGCGCGCGGGTGGCGGTGAGGCACTGGCCGAACTCGTCGTGTAGTTCGCGGGCGAGCGCGCGCCGCTCGCTCTCCTGCATGGTGAACAAGCGGCGCGTCAGCTCGGTGCGCATAGCCTGCGCCTCCTTGAGCGTCTCCGCCGTATGGTTCAGTGCCGTGCTGAGGCGATCGAACTCGGCGACGTGGAGCGGTGGCAGCCCGGCCGAGAAGTCGCGTCGCTGGAGGCGCTCGATGCCGCTCAGGATAATGCGGAACGGAGCGAGGAGCCGGACCATCAGCAGGCCGGTGAGGATGGAGCCGCCGACCGCCATGCCCACCGCCACCCGCATCAGGTCGCCGGTCCGCGTCCAGGCCCGGCTCATGACGACTCCGGTATCGGCCGAGGCGGTGACATAAGCATCGGTCAGATAGCGCGTGCGCACGGGCACGGACTTGGGCTGAGGCATGAGACCGAGGTGCCCCGCCAGCCATACGAACCAGCCCGGCGGCGCCACATCGGCGGC
The DNA here is from genome assembly GCA_041915035.1 of Xanthobacter sp. GTDB lineage: Bacteria > Pseudomonadota > Alphaproteobacteria > Rhizobiales > Xanthobacteraceae > Xanthobacter. Next base: position 11,041 of record JAYSCE010000020.1, on the reverse strand, counting down.
GACATAGGGGCCACAGCGTCGGTGCAGAGGATTCTCCCGCGCGCCGAGTTCGACGCAGATGCCCGGTGCGATGAGGGTCCAGGCGGGAAAGGCCTGCCAATCCCGGAACACCGGCACTGGCGCCACGCCACCGAAGGCGAGCCCCTCGAAGCTGGGGCGGGCGGCGATGGCGTCGGCGACCCGGACGGCGGTGGTCGCCACATCCTGCCGCGCCGCCTCCGCAGTATCCCACAACACCCAGCCGGCGGCGATCACCACCGTGGCAAGCCCCGCCGCAAGCACGCGCAGCACCAGCTGGGGCAGGAGCCGGCGCATCAGATGGCCGGGACGAGGCCCGACCGCTGAGCCTTCAGCACCAGGTCGGCGTCACCGGCGGCTCCGAGCTTGGCCCGGATCAGCGACAGGTTGTTCTGGACGGTCTTCGAGGAGAGCCCGAGGCTGCGGGCAATCAGGCGGCCGTTCATGCCGCGCGCGACGAGCAGCAGGATCTCGCGCTCACGCGGGGTCAGGCTGGCGATGTCGTCGGTGCCGAGGGAGGTGCGGGCCAGTTCCTGCGCCATGTCGGACGACAGTGCCCGCCGCCCCGCCGCCACCGCCGTGATGGCCTTGACCAGTTCCTCCGGCGGGCTGCTCTTGGATACAAAGCCCCGCGCGCCGGCCGCCATGGCCTTCTGGGCGAAGATGGCGCCCTGGTGCATGGACACGACGATGATCCGCGCCAACGGATCGCGGGCCACCATCGCCTCCACCGCTGCGAAGCCGCCGCCGCCGGGCATGGACAGGTCCATCAGCACGATGTCCGGCACATGGGCTGCGAAGGCGGCGAGCGCCGCGATCCCGTCGCCCGCCTCGGCCACGACAGAAAAGCCGGGCTGACGGTCGAGCAGTCGGCGGTAGCCCTCGCGCACGATCGGATGATCGTCGACCAGCAATATGCGGATCAGGTCCATGGGGCGAGGATAACCCTCCGCGGCGCCCGCACAATGGGGCGTTGGCGTCGGGTCAAGGTTCCGCTTGTCTGCCTCCAGCCGGGAAAGAAAGAGGCGCGGCCGCCGGATGGCGGGAGGTCGTTACGCCGAGAACTTCACCCCCTGAGGGGTTCGCCGGCAAGCCGCGCCAGTTGCCCACCATCCATCGGAGGATTGCCCGGCAGGGTCACGCCTGTGCCTAGCTGGTGGGATTCGTTTAAAGCCGGGCGGGCGCCCGGCGGGGAGCCGTCGAGGCTCCGCCTCACTTCACACGCTCGAGCTCCAGATGCGGCACGAACTGCCGGCCGGAGGCATCGGTGATCGGCGCCGCCTTGACCTTCAGATGGTCGCCTTCAAGCGTCTCGATGGTGCGCACCAGGGACTGGCCCTGCCACTGGGGAAAAGTCGATTGCCAGACCGAGGTGGTGAAGGTGTGCGCCGCTTCGTCGACGCTGTAGGCGCCGCCATAGGCCATCGCGGGTCCGACCGGCTCGGAGGGAACACCGCCGGCCCGCGCCGTCCGGTCCCGGCCGACGATGATGGCGCTGAACTGACCGCCGGGCGTAAAGACGGCGAGCCCCTGCGCGCCGGCCCCCCACGTGTCGCGTCGCGACCCGTCGGCGAATTCGTCGTAAACGCTCACGATCTTCCACGCGCCCACGAGGCGGGCGCCGAGCGTATCCGCGGCGAAGGCCGCGCCCGCACTGATTATGGCAAGCGCGGCGGCGGCAGCGGGGATGAACGACCTCAGGGACATGCGGTCTCTCCTCTTCGGGGCATCAGGGCTTCAGGGATGCGGCATAGGCGGCCAGCGCCACCATCTCCGGCAGGCTCATCTCTTCGGTGGTCGCTCGCATGGGCGCCGCCATGGGGCCGTCCCTGAGTCCGTGCTTGAACTCGTAGAGCTGGCGCACGAGATAGGACGGCGAGCGGCCGGCGAGCGGCGGGATGTCGCCGATGCCCTTCAGTCCCTCGCCGTGGCACGCGACGCAGGCGGGGATGCGCGTGCCCAGCCCCTCGTTCGCGATGCTCTCGCCCAGCGCGACGCTGCCGCGCGGCACATAAGCGGTGAAGGTGACGTGGAAATCCCGGTTCACGAAGTTCTCCTCGTCGTCCGGCATCTCGATGATGCGTCCGGCGAGGGGCTCGGATGTCCCATCCCTCTTCGAGGTGTAGTACCAGGATGGCACGTAGCTCGCGGGAACCGTGTCGGTCTCCACCACCGTGACGCGCGGCGGCAGCTTCAGCCCCGCATAATAGGCGACCGCCTCGGCGATCTCCTGATCGCTCAGCGCCTTGAGGCCGGAGATCATCCGGTAGACGTGGGCGCGCGCCTTCACCGCAGTAGAGCGCGCGCCGCTGCGGAAATCGTCGATTTGGCGCAGCATATAGTCGGCCGGGAGGCCCGCCAGGCTCGCATTCTCCGGCCCGCCGACGCCCTCGGGCCGGTGGCAGACGCCACAGGGCCGCACGTCGGGTTGACGGCCTTGCGCCACCACGGCGGGCATGGGCGGATGGGCGTCGGGGAACCAGTCCCGGGCGACGAAAAGGTCTCGGATCTCGGCCAGAGTGTAGCCGCGGCTGCTGCCGGGGACATGCCGAACGCTGCCGACATCCTTCGGCGGCGCATAGTCCGGCGGCGCGATGGGATAGGCCCAGACAGGCGGCGGCTCGTCGGCGCCGGCGGCGGAGGCGACAAGGCAGAGTGCGGCGACGATCACGTCCCGCGCCAGCCGGCCCGGAGAAAACATCTGCAGCCCCGATGATTGTGCGAGCGGCAGCCGCCCCCTGATGCGGCGCCGGGCAGATTATTATCGGGGCCGAAGGCGTGATGGACGGCAAAGTTTGCGCCTTTTGACGAGCGGATGCGTCGCCCAACACCCGTTCACGCCTGGCGCGCCCACTCCGTTTCGGCCGGCTCCGCTGGGGCATGGGGCTGCGCCGCAAGCTCGGCGGAGGCGCGCAGGAAGGCGATGTCGCGCAGCCGGGCGCCGACGCCATGGCCGACGGCGTCGCTGCGCCAGAGGCGCGGCAGGATCTCCACCGCGCGCCCGCCACGGCCATGCAGCCGGATAAAGCCCGCCGCCTCCGCATCCTGCATCACCCCGCGCACGTGGGACCGCGACAGACCGAACCGCTCTGCAACGTCACCAAAGGCGAACGGGCATTCCCGCCCATCGGGCGACGACAAGGCCCCCTCGAACAGCGCCTCCAGAACCATGAGCCCGCCCGGCCGGCTGAAGAACAGGAGGAAATCGGTCTGCGCCGAGAGCAGACGCGCGCCCTCGGGCAGCAAGGCGAGGGACTGGCGCCGGATGGCGGCATGGACTGCCGGATCCCGGTTTCGCACGCCGGCATAGCGGTTTTGCGGGCACAGCGTGTCGAGGATGACGTAGTCCGTCGCCATCCACTCCTGATCGTGGGCCAGCATCCTGTCCGTGAGACGCAGCAGCTTCACCCGCCGGTCACGCGGGGCATGGTGAATCTCGACGAAGCCAACCGCCTGCATCCGCTCGATCAGGTGGTCCACATGGCGGGGGCTCGTCATACCGAAGGCCGCCATCTGCTCCTTGAGCCGCCCCACCGAGAACCAGGTCTCCCGCCGCTCCGCATCGTGATTGGCGTTGAGGATGACGGAAAGCGTGAACAGGAGGTAGCGGCTGGAATCCGTCAGCAGGCGGATGAGGAAGGGGTTCCGGTCGAAGAGTGCCAGGAAGCTGTCGCAATAGAGCTTCCGCGCGCGCAGATAGTCGGGATGTTCGGCGATCTCCTCTACCGTTACCGGAACCCGCGCCCCCACGTCCATGCCCGCCCCCTCAAACGCATCCAGACGCAGCGACAACCGGGATTCGACTAAGCAGAATCGCAAAGGCGCAACGCGGCATCGCGAAGACCGGAAACTATACCATCCAAATCATCGCCAGAAGCGCGGAGAACGCCACGATTACGTTCCGCAACGGCACACTGACGGCGCCGATGGCGCTTATGCGCTTCCCTGTTGCGCTCGCCTCCGCGCATGCGCCCGGCGACCTGAACGATCGCCACGGGCCGCCCCGAGCTGCTGCGTCACCGGAGCCATGCCCCCGTCTTGACGGCGACCAGCGTGGTTACGGCATAGGCCACGAGGGCGACCGAGAGTGCGGCGAACAGCGCCGCGATGGAGCCGGTGAGCCAGAGGACCAGGAACCCGCCGCCGAGCGCGATGGCGACGCGCAGGAAACCGGCCACGACCGGCCAGAACAGTCGCCCGGCGCCTTGCGCCGCGAAGTAAAGCGCGAGCCCGATGCCGAAGAAGCCGTAGAACGGCCCGACGATGCGCAGATAGGCACTGCCGGTTGCGACCATGGCCGGCTCGGCACTGAACAAGTAGAGCCACGCCTCAGGAAAAACGGCCGCGGCAAGCCCCACGGCTTCCGTCACGACGAAGGCAAGGCTCGCCCCGGCCAGAGCGATATGCCGCGCGCGATCGCCCCGACCGGCGCCGAGATTGGTGCCAACCATCGCCACCATTGGCGCGCCGATACCGAAGATAAGCGGAAAGAGCAGATACTCCAGCCGCACGCCGGTCCCGAAGCCGGCGACCGCATCGACGCCCCCCTCAAGGGCAACGAGGGCCGTCGCCCCGCCGACGATCACGTTGGTCTGGATTGACTGGAGCGACGACAGCGCCCCGACCCGCATGACCGAGCCGATCACCCGCCAGTCGAGCCGGACCCAGCGGAAGCGGGCGGGGTTGCGACCGGAGAGAATGTAGATGCCGAGCACCAGCGTGCCGCCGAGGTAATAGGCGATGAGCGCCAGCCCGCCCCCGGCGATGCCGAAGCCGGGGATGGGGCCAAAGCCGAAGATCAGCACCGGCGAGATCGGGATCAGGAGGGCCACGCCGAAACAGATGACAATCGCCGGCAGCAGCATGTTGCCGGTGCCGCGAACGACACTGGCGAGGCCGTTCATGGTCCAGGTCAGCGGCGTGCCGAGGAAGACGATGTTGGAATAGATGAGCGCCGCCTCCAGCTCCGGCCCCGAGCCGCCCATAGCCCCGTAGATCTGCCGGCCGAACAGCAGGAACAGCGCCGCGAAGGCGAACCCGAAGGCGAGGCTTACGGCGATGGCATGCAGCACCAGCGCATCCGCCGCCGCCTGCCGGCCGCCGCCGAGCGCCCGCGCCACGGCGGAGGAAATGCTGCCGCCCAGCGCGCCCGCCGAAAGCGTCGTCATCAGCATGACGGCGGGAAAGACAAGCGCCATGGCCGCCAGCGCCGCCGTGCCGAGCTTCGCCACGAAGAAGGTCTCGATCAGCCCGGCGGAGGCCTGCGCGAGCATGATGAGCACGTTGGGCCAGGCGAGCTTGATCAGAAGCGGCACGATGGGCGCTTCTAACAGCCGGCGGGTTCGGGCATCGGCGGTCGGGTGCGCGGGCGTCGCGCCTGGCGAGGTGAGGGCTGATTCTGTCGGGGCGCGGTACATGGCGGCCTCACATCGCTTCGAGGGCTAAATGTCAGTTGTTGCGAGGAAATTGCCGCCGGCCTCGGCATGGGCATTGAAGATGGCGGCGCTTTCGTCCGTATCCACGTCATGGCCCGAGCCCCCGCCGAAGGTGGCAGTGCGGAGGGCAATCTCGGAAACCCTGAGGCCGGTGCCGCCGAACGGTCGAGACTTCATCGGGTCAACTCCTTCTGGGGCCGCGCTGCCCTACCCCCGCCGTGATCCATCAGCCAGTCCATTTCGGGTATATACCCGCGCTAACGTCACATAGTCCTCGCCCCCCTTCGCCGTCAGAGAGCGGCGAGGAGATCGCGTAGTTGTTCGAGCCTCTCCTTGCCCAGCCGTTCCTCCATCGCCTTCTGGCTCCGCGCCCAGGCCTCTGCAGCTGTCTTGATGAGTTCGGCGCCCTGCGGGGTGAGGGCGATGCAGGCCTCACGCTGGTCGTCCTTGCCGCGCCGCATCTCCATCAGTCCATGCTTCGACAGCACCCGCACATTCCGGCCGACGGTGGAACGGTCGAGTTCAAGGAGCCGGCCAAGCTCGGTCATGCTGACCTCGCCTTTGTCCCGGACGGAGCGCAGCAGAGAGTACTGGGCAACGTTGATCCCGAGCGGCTCGAGCGCCTCATCGTACATGGCGCTGACCCGACGCGTCGCACGCCGCAGCCGGGCACAGTGGCAGGGGGTATCCATACCAACGTGTATATACCCGTAACTTACCCCCGTCCAGACCACCCGAAGGGGAAGAAGCCCGCGGACGCCACGCCGAACATCGTACGGCCCCACGGGCACGCGCCGATGGCCAGGTTGGGCGAGCTATCAGCGCAGCCGGCGAACCAGCTCGCCGGGGCCATGACGCCGTCGCGTCGTGCGCGCTCCCGTCGCGAGGCGGGCTTGCGCTGCGCCGCGCATTGACGGCCGTGTGGAACGGGCGCTCATACTTAGCCGTCACATCAGCAACGCTCTTGAGCACGATCTGCACGGCTGGGGTGAACGTTCATGACTTACGTTGTGCTGATAGCGGTCGGAGGCCTTCTGCTGCTGCAGTGGAGCGGCGCCATACCAATCGATAGCGTTGGCGGCGCGCTGGTGATCGCGGCCGCTGCAATCCTGGGTTCGCTGGCGGTCGCGATCCACGAGGCATGGACGAAGAAGCGCGGCGTCCTCGGCTGGCTCGTCAATATCGTTGTCTCATTCGCAGGCGCGTTGCTGATCGCGCCTCTCGCCGGCGGCGCGATGGTGGCATTGCTTCTTCCGTTCATGGACGGCGCATCATCACTGGCTGCGGCCGGCGGGGCCAGGATGTCAATTGCACTCGCGGGCCAACTGGCCCTCACGCTCTTGGGGGCTTGGGGCGCGCTATGGCTCGTGAACCGTTGGCGATGAGCGTTGGCGCCGGCCCCGACGCCGCCCAACCGATGCCGGCGCAACAAGGCCGGCCCGACACGATCCGCCACGGAGCCATCAGGCAGCCTTGCCTCCGGCCCAATGCCGGTCCATCTAGCGCCGACCACGCCGCACGCTCCGACAGGCGATCCAGTGCCGACAAGACGCTCATTCCTCTTTCGGAGTGCTCCAGCCGCAGCACTTGCGACACTAACCGCGACCTGGTGGTCGCAAGCGCGGACGGAGCCGGCCGGGCTCACAGGGCTCGAACAGGCCTTCGCGGCCATCGAGGCCGAGAGCGGCGGGCGGCTCGGGGTTGCAGTGCTGACGGCGTCCGGAGCATCCGTCGGATATCGCGCGGATGAGCGCTTTCCGCTGTGCAGCACGTTCAAGGCTCTCGCCGCCGCTGCCATCCTCGCTCGGGTCGATGCCGGTACGGAGCAACTGGAACGGCGCATCCCGGTGGCGCAGGCGGATATCCTCTCCTATGCCCCGGTGGCGAAGCAGCATGTGGGCCGAGAGATGACCATCGCCGACCTGTGCGCGGCTGCGGTGTTGGTCAGTGACAACACGGCGGCGAACCTGCTGCTGGAGGCCCTCGGCGGTCCGGCCGCGCTCACGGCGTTTGTCCGCACGCTGGGCGACACGAGCACCCGGCTCGACCGGATGGAGCCCGACCTCAACGAGGCAACGCCCGGCGACCCACGCGACACCACCACCCCCGCCGCCATGGCGCGCGACATGCTGGTGCTTTCCACAGGTCCCGCCCTGAGCACCGCATCGCGTGAGCGCCTGAACGGCTGGCTCATCGCCTGCACCACCGGCACCGCGAAGCTCCGCGCCGGACTGCCGGCGGATTGGCGGGCCGGCGACAAGACCGGCTCCGGCAGCCACGGCACCAGCAACGACGTCGCGGTGATCTGGCCACCGGGGCGCTCGCCGCTCGTCATCGCCTCCTACCTCACGCGGGCACCCGGCGACGACGGGCGGCGCAATGGAATCCACGCCTCAGTCGCTCGCGCCGTCGCCGCCCTGGACGGCTGACGGAGCGAACGTGAAACTGCTGCGGCGCGCGTTAACCGTCACCGCCCCACGGCATCCTTCACGCACTTCGTGGTGAAGCTGGTCTGTGCAGCGCCCTGGAGCTTCTTTTCCGCTGCTTGGGTATCGCAGGCCGCGGTCGCATCCTTCTGGCACTTGGTGAGGAAGCTGGTACGCGCCGCGCCGGCGAGCTTCTTTGCGTCGGCATTGGCGACGCAGGTGTCAGCGGAGGCAGAGACGGCGGAAAGCGACAGCAGGGTGAACGCGAATGCAAGCGTCTTCATGATTTTTCCTCCCAGGCTAGGCCCGTGAAGGCAAGCTATCACCGCCTCGGCTGCGGTTCGATGGTGTCCAAACGGCAGGCGCGGTTCGTCATGTTACGGCTACCCCGCTCTGCCGGAGCTGATTGCCTCCCCGGCCGGGTCCAGGCCGAAGGCCGTCGGCCTGGTTGCGCGGCATCGTCTAAGCGATAGAAATGCGGCTTCCTGGAGTTCGCGACCGTGTCCCCTGAAGGCCACATCCTCATTGTCGACGACGACGCCGAGATCCGCCGTCTCGCCGGCAAGTTCCTGCGCGAGCAGGGGCACAAGGTCACAGCCGCGCAGGATGCCCGAGAAATGCGGGAAGCAATGGCCGCCGGCACCGTGGATCTCGTCATTCTCGACATCATGCTGCCCGGCACGAATGGGCTGGATCTGTGCCGGGACATTCGCCGCACCTCGAATGTGCCCATCATCATGCTGACCGCGCGCGGCAGCGACGTGGACCGGATCGTCGGGCTGGAGATCGGTGCCGACGACTATCTGGCGAAGCCCTTCAACCCTCGGGAATTGCTCGCCCGCATCCATGCGGTTCTGCGTCGTGCCCGGCCATCGGGAACCGCCGTCGCCACGAGCGGCTCGTGCCTCACGTTCGCCGGCTGGAGCCTCGATACGCGACGGCGGGAGCTGGTCAATCCCGATGGCGCCATCATCGACCTCTCCACCGGGGAATATGACCTCCTTGTCACCTTCCTTGAGCATCCCCAACGGGTCTTGACTCGCGACCAGCTGATGGACGCCGCCAAGAACCGCACCGCCACCGGCTTCGACCGCGCCATCGACATCCAGGTGAGCCGGCTGCGCAAGAAGCTCGATTCCCATGGCGGCCCTGAGATGGTGAAGACCGTGCGCGGCGCGGGCTACCTCTTCGCCCCGCAGGTGGAGCGCTCGTGATCCGCGCTCTCGACAGCCTCGCCCTGCGTACGGCTTTGGTGGCTGTGGTGGGCATCGTGGTGGTGCATGTGCTCAGCCTGTGGACCTACGAGCACGCCATGGAGCGCGAGCGCCACGCCGCCCATGCCCTTCGTCTCGCGGATCAACTCGTCTCGCTGCGCCGCTCGGTGGCGGCGGTGGCGCCGGAAGGTCGCGAGGACGTGGCCCACGAGCTGTCGGGGGGCGCCATCGATGCCCATTGGAGCCGGGACGCCATGGCCGCGGCCGGGCCTCGCCCCACGGAGGCGGCCCAGCGCCTCGCCGCCGAGGTCCGCACGCTGGCGCCTGACATTCAGCCGGAGGACGTGCTGGTGAGCGCGGGGGCCGATCCCCACCTCAGCCTCGTTGCCCTGCGCCTGCCTGATGGGAGCTGGCTGAGCGCCCGCGTGTTCGCCTCACCCCCTGAGTCGACCGGCGCTCATGGATCTCTGCTTTCCACCACGCTCATGGCGGCCGGTGTGCTGCTGCTCTCGCTCGCCATCGCCGCGTGGCTCACACGCCCTCTCCGGGCCATGGCGCGCGCGGTCACGGCATTGCCGCAGGATGCCTCCCGCATCCGGCTTGCCGAGACCGGCCCGAAGGAGGTTCGGGAGCTGGCCCATGCCTTCAACGACATGCAGGCGCGGATCGCCGGGCTGGTCGAACGGCGCACCCAGGCCCTCGCCGCCGTCTCCCACGATCTGCGCACGCCCATGACCCGACTGCGCTTCCGCCTTGAAGATGTGACCGATGGCGACCTTCGCACGGCCATGGAAGGCGACATCGCGGAAATGGAGCAGATGGTCGAGGCCACGCTCTCCTACCTGCGTGGAGAAGCGAGCGAAGAGCCCCCGCGGCCGCTCGATCTCGTGGCTCTGGTGGAGACCATCGTGGACGATGTGCGGGATCGCGGACGTCCCGCCGACCTCTCTGCGCCGCCGAGCCTCGTGATCGCGGGGCGTCTCGTCAGCCTGAAGCGGATGGTATCCAACCTGATCGAGAACGCTGTGACCTATGGCGGCGCCGCGTCTGTGTCCCTCACCGATGCGGGTGCTGACGCGGTGGTGACGGTGCGCGACCACGGTCCGGGCATCGCGGAGGATCAACTGGTCGCCGTGCTGGAGCCCTTCGTGCGGCTGGAAGGCTCGCGGAGCCGGTCGACGGGAGGTGTGGGGCTCGGCCTCACCATCGCGCGCACGGTGGCCGAGGCGCACGGCGGTACGCTGACCCTTGCCAACGCGCCCGATGGCGGGCTCCTCGCCTCGGTACGCCTGCCCAAGGCCCAGCCTGAAACAAACTGATACAGAAGCGAAACGCGGCGTGACGCCTCGCGCGCTATCAGCCTCCCGTACCGGAGTCGCAAACCGACGGGGAGAGGCATGTCGCGCCATGTGCTGCACGGATTGGGTCTTGGGCTGTGCGGCCTTCTCAGCGCCTTGGTCCTTTCGGCCGGCGCCTTTGCGCATGAAGGTCATGACCATGGCGAACCGCCGCCCCCGGTCACCACCCTAGCCCCCCGCGCCGAAGCGGCCTCCGTCGATTTCGAGCTGGTGGCCGTCCTGCGCGACGGCGCGCTTACCATCCATCTCGACCGCTTCGCCGACAACGCCCCGGTGGACGACGCCACCGTCGAGGTGGAAACGCCGGAAGGCTTCCACGCCGCGAAGCCCGCGGGGCCAGGCACATATGTTCTGCCCGCGCCGTTCGTCACGAAGCCCGGCGCGCACGATCTCGCCTTCACCATCACGGCCGGTGACACGGTGGATGTTCTTGCGGCCACGCTGACCGTCCCGCCCGCGAGTGGCCTCCCCGAGGTCAAGACGGCCCCTGCGGCGAGCTTGGCGCAACTCGGCGGGCTGCCGACCGGGACAATCACGGGCCTCTCGGTGGGCCTTGTCATTGGCTTCCTCGCCGGAGCGTTCCTGATATC
>JAYSCE010000019.1:0-18935 GCA_041915035.1 Xanthobacter sp. | reverse complement strand
TCCCTGTTCATGACCTTCTACGTGATGGGGCCAACCTTCGACCGCGCCTGGCAGGACGGGGTGAAGCCCCTCACCGAGAACCGCATCGGGGAGGAGGAGGCGCTGCAGCGCATCGCCGACCCCTTCCGCGACTTCATGCTGACCCACGTGCGCGGCAAGGACCTGCAGCTGTTCACCGACATCGCCTCCCGCGACAAGCCGGCGGAGGATGCAGCGACTGAAAAGACCGGACCAGCAAAAGTCAGCGAGGAAAAGGTGCCCATGCGGGTGCTCATCCCCGCCTTCATGATCTCGGAGCTGCGGCGCGGCTTCGAGATCGGGTTTCTCATCGTCCTGCCCTTCCTCATCATCGACATGATCGTGGCGACGCTGGTCATGTCCATGGGCATGATGATGATGCCGCCGGCGGTCATCTCCCTGCCGTTCAAGATCCTGTTCTTCATCCTCATCGACGGCTGGAACCTGCTGGTCGGCGGGCTGATCCGCTCGTTCTTCTGAGCGCGGACCGCTCGGCAGGCCACACGCCGCACCACAGTGTGCCGGTCACTCCACGCGGGCCTGCTGCGGCGGCTCCGGCGGCGCGGCGCAGAAGGCCTCGGCCGTGGCAGTCCATTGCCCCACTCCGGCGGCCACCAGATTCTTCATGACCCGGCACACATAGCGGTGCTGCGCCACGGTGTTCTTCGGGCCGGCATTGTAGCGCGCGGCCGCCATGGTCCAGCTGCCATGCCGTTTGCGCAGGACCTGCAGGAAGCGCGCGCCCTGCTCCACGTTGAGGCGCGGATCGAAGATCTCCTCCAGCGAATTGAACTCCTCGCGGTGCCAGTACCAGTTCACCTGCATGCAACCGATGTCGATCAGCTTCACGCCGCGATCGTTGGCGGCATGGAACATGGCAAGCGCCTCGGGCAGCGTCGCGGGGAGATGGTCCTTACCCTCGATGTGCAGCATCAGCGGCTGCAGCCCCTTGCCCGTGCCGCTTTCGGTCAGCGCGACGGCATAGAGGATCTGGAGCGGGATCTGATATTTCGCCGCCGCGCGGGCCAGCTCCCGCTCGCAGACGCCCTGCGGATCGGGGTTTGCGGAGGGCTTGGTGGAGGGCTTGGCGGGCGCTGAATCCGTCGCCGAAGTGGAGGGGGCCGGAGCCGCCGTCTGGCGCGGCGTGCCGGCGGGCGCGCGCCGTTCGCCCCAGATCGGCCGGATGGTGGCGGGAGATCCCGAAGCGGCGGGCGGAGGCTCGGACGATCCGGCGACTGCCGCGGCGTCGCCGCAGTGCGCCTCACCCGGCACCAGGGCCAGGCTCGTCAGCAAAAGAAGGCGCAGCGTCGTCATCACGAAATGTCCTGTCGTGTCGGCCCTCGCGGCCCTGACGGCCGAGATCGGCTCCGCCCCGGCCGCCGCCGTCCGGATGGTCCGCCGTGTCCTGCGGGGGCAAGCCCTCCATGGCGGCGGGGCCGCGCAGCGGCGCGTCGATCACGGGCAGGCCGGCGCCGCCGACTTCCAGATCCACATCCGGCAGGCCGGCTGATCCAAGCAGCGCGGAGAGATGCTCTTTGTCGCCCGCCAGGAGGGCGGCGGTTGCGGGGTCGTCCGCCTTGAGGCGCACGGTGAGGCCGTGGGGCGTGAGGCGCATGTGCACCACCACCCGGCCGAGGCTGTCCGGCGACAGCGCGATATCGAGCACGCGCACGGGGCCAGCGGGCGCGGGGGCGTCCGTGCCGACGGGCGGCGCGCCGGTCCCGGCAACGGGGGGCGCCGTGTCCATCTGCGTCACTTCCGCTGCGATGGCGCGGCCGATCTGGGCGAGGCTGGCGAACGGCAGCGCGGGCGTTGCGTCTGCCGGACGGACGGGCGCGGGCGGCCCGCCGTCCAGGACCGCGGGCGCGGCAACGGCCCGGGCGGTCCCGGGGCTCTGCCGGGCGTCGGCGCTGCGGGGTTCTGGCTGATCGTTCGGCGCGGGATCATCGGCGGCAGCGCCAAGGGGGAGTGGCCGGACGGGGATGCGGCCCTCGCGGCTCGGCGGCTGCGCTCCGGCATCGCGGACGGTAGGCGCGGCATCCGCTTTCGGGGGCTCCGGCGTAAACGGCCGGACCGGCGCGAAATGGGTTTCCTGTCGCAGCACGGCGAGCCGCATGGGCGCCGGCGCTTCCGCTGCGGTGTCCGCCGGCACGGCCGGCGCCGCGAGGGGGACAGGCGGGGGACTCATGCGGGGCGGGGGAGCCACCTCCGCCGGCGCGTCGCGCGGTCCCGCCACCGGCGCGGACAGCAGGACGAGGAGCGGCGCAGGCTGTCGGTCAGGCCTATCCGGAGCGGGAGCTTCCGACAGCGGAGCGGGCGCGGCATCGGCGGTGTCGCCGGGCTCCGCCTCTGGCCGCAGGAGGCCCGGCGCGCGGCGCGGGGCGGGCGAGGTCTCGATCGCCTCGCGCTCCGGGTTGGAGCGGGCGCAGCCGGCGAACAGCCGGTCGAGGGTTGCAGACGGCGTGCAAGGCGAAGCGTCGGCGGGCGGCTCTGCCACGGTCTCGGGGGCGGGCGGCGCCGGGGCTTCACCCATCCCGCTCAGCAGGTCGTCGAAGGGCTGACCGTCCGGCGGAGCCGCGCGGCCGGCGAGGTCCAGCGTGCGCGCCAAAGCGGCCAGGGCGATGTCGGCGGTCCTCATCGCGGCGCATCCTTGAGCAAGGTGTCGATCTCGCCCAGTTTCGCCTGCGCCTTCGCGAGGGCGGCGGGGGGCTTCTCCTCTCCCGACGCGCGCGACGGCTGGGCACTGGCGACCATTGCCGCGGCCGGGGCCGGCGCGGCCGCATGAGCCGGGGCGGGGGCTTCGTCGGCGCGGCGGATCATCTCGGCGGTTCGGCTCGCGGCTTCCAGCAGGGCCTGGTCGGAGGGGTCGAGGCGGGCGCGGTCGATGGCTTTCAGCGCCTCCTCCGCCGCTTTGTAGCGGTCCGGCGTGGCCGCCTGCGCGGCGCCGAGATAGACGCGGGCGCGCTCGGCATCGCGGCTCGCCGCCGGGGCGAGCACCATAGCCCGCTCGGCGGCGGTGGTGGCGAGCGCGGTCTTGCCCTCCACGATGGCCGCGCGCGACACCATGAGGAACACCTCGCGCCGGGCCTCCTCGTCGAGCGGCGCGAGCAGGGCGTCGAGCCGTGCGAGCCCGTCCGGCGTTGCCAGCACGTTCATGCGGCTCAAGGCGGCGGCGAAGCGCTGGCGGAAGTTGCCGGCATAGGCGGAATGGCGGAAGCGGCTGAAATACTGGCCGGACAGCCGCTCGAACTGGTCGAGGTCGCCGGCCTGCGCCGCCACCAGAACGGCCCGGCGCAGGGCCGCCTCGTCCACCAGCGTGCCGGGCATAAGCAGGCGGGCCACCTCCAGCAGCCGCGACGCCTTGGCCGGATCGGTGCGCACGGTGAGTGCCGCCTGGGCGAGGGCGATCTGCCCGCCGATGCCGTTGGGTAGTTTACGCGCGTCGATCTCGCCGAGCTGGCGCAGGGCCGGCTCCTCGCGGCCTTCGAGATAGAGCAGGCTGCCGGTGAGCAGCTTTTCGTCGATGTTCGGCTTCGGCTCGCGCTGGATGATGGCGCGCAGCACGGCCGGATTGCCGCCGCCGAGGAAATACATCACCAGCGCCCGCGCATTGGCAGGGTCCTGCCAGACGGAGGGGTCTGCCTCGCCGAACGCTGTATCCATCTCGGTGATCATGGCGCGCTGCTGGGCGATGCCGGCGGTGGAGCCGGCGGCGATGAGGTCCTGCAAGCGCTGGAGCCGACGCACCAACGTGACCGGATAGATGTCTGTGCGTCCCGTGGGCGGCACGGCCGCAGCCGGCGCGCCGTGGGGGGCGGCGGCGTCCGCATGGGTGGGAGCTGGCTCGGACGGGTGCGCCGGGGCGGCAGCCGGAGCGGAAGGAGCATCGTGGGACGTAGCAGCCGCGGCAGGAGCGGACGGAGCGGCCACGGCCATGGGCTCCGCCGAAGGTTCTGCAACTGCGGGCGGGCCGGCCTCGGGAGGATCGGGAATGGGCGCCGGCTGCGCAGCGGTCATTCCGCTCGCCTCGGCCGATGCAGCGGGCGGAGCGAGCGCAAGGCCGGGGACCGCGGTCGAAACCGCGGCCGGGAGCGGCAGGACAGCCGGAGCTATAGGTGCCGCCGGCTCGGGTGGCAGCGGACGTCGCGGCGGCAGCGGCATGGGCGCGAGGGGGGCATAGGCGGAGATCGCTGATGCGGGCGCGGGCGTCGCGACAGCCAGGCCCGGCGCGGGTTGGGGCGGCGCGGGCAGGGGCTTGGAGGCCGCTGCGGGATTGGATGCCGGCGCAGGCTGGGGAACGGGCACGGGAATGGGTGCCGCCACCGGTCTGGGCGCTGCGGCCGGCTTGGGAGCAGGTGCCGGCACAGGTTGGCCGGAGGTGGCTGCTCCCGCTCCCGCATTGGCGGGAGGCGTCGCGGCCGCCGGGCGGACAACGGGTCCGGCTGGCGGGGATGCCACGGGCTTCGGCGGGGCTGGCGTCGCGGCGGGAGCCGCCGGTCGGGCGTCGGCGGTGGCTGTCGACGCGGCGCTGGCAGGGGCCGGCTTTTGAGCGACGGCTGGCTTGGGTTGGGCGCTTGGGACGGAAATCGGCGCAGCGGGGGCGGTCGCGCTTGGGGCCGGCTTTGGCGCCGGCGTGCTGGGCGGGGGAGCGGGCCGGGCGGCGTTGGGCGCCACCGGCGGGGTCGTCGCGGAGGCGGCGACTGGGGCAGCGGCGGGCGCCGTGTTCGGGTTCGCGGCGCTCGGCCTTGCCGGGTTCGGGGTCGCAGTGCTTGCGCTCGCTGTCGCGGGCTTCGGGGCCGGAGGCTTGGTCGCGACCGGCTTCGGCGCAGCCGGCTTCCCGGCGGTGCGCGCGGGGGCATCCTCGCGCAGGCCGTCCCACGGGTCCGCATCGTCCTGGGCGCGGGCGGCACCGGGCAGCAGCAGCCATCCGGCGAGCAGGAGCAAAGGCAGAGGGCGAAGGCTCGTCCGGGTCATGAGGGCGCCTTCAGCAGGATCTCGATGCGCCGATTCTGCGGCGCGTTGGGATCAGTGGTGTTCTTGAGATTGCGGTCGGCGAGGCCCTCGATGGCGGTGACGCGCTTTTCGTCGAGGCCGCCCCGCACCAGCATGTAGAGCGCCATGTGCGCCCGCGCGCTGGAGAGCCGCCAGTTGTCGTAGGTGTCGGAGCGGAACGGCCGTGCATCGGTATGGCCGCGGATGACGATCTCGCCCGGCCGCGCGCCGAGCTTCTTCGCGATCTCGCCCATGGCTCGCACGAAGCGGGCATCCGGCACCGCCGAGCCCACCGGGAACATGGTGAAGTCGAGATCGTCGGTGAGATCGACGATGAGACCTTCCTTCGTCGCCCGCACGTCCACGCGCGGCGCCGCGCCGGGCGTGCCCACGGTGGCGACGAGCACCTGCTTCAGCTCGCTTTCCAGATCGCGCGCCGCCTTGCCCGCCGCCGCGGCCTGCGCGGCCGCCTGGGCCGCAGCCTGCGCCTTGTCCGCCTCCGCAGGCTTCGCCGCGGCGGTGGTGGCGTCGGGGCGGCCGGAGGGTTGGTCCACCTTGGAGGGCTTCGCCTGCGGGTTGCGCGCCTGCCGGCCGCTGGACATCTGCCAGTAGGTGGGATCGAACGGATCGCGGTTCACGTCGCCCGCGCCTGTCCCCGGCGATCCGGTGTCGCCGAGGGCGGCGTCGGGCGTGCCGCCGGACCTGGCTTCGGCATCGCCTGCGAGCTTGTTCAGAACCGCATAGGGATCGCGGAAGGCGGCGCGTTCCTTGTCGCCCTGCTGCCGGTCGTCCCCCGCGCCGGTCTCCGGCCCCGTGGTGTTCTTCAGGCTGGACTGCTTGTCGCCATCGGAAGAGGTGCCCTTGGCCTTGGTGTCCTCGGGATCGTTCAGCCCGCGCACGTCGGTGATGCTGGAGGCGAGGTCCACCGGATTGAAGTAATTGGCGATGGCTTTCCGCGTATCCTTGTCGGTGACATTGATGAGCCACATGATGAGGAAGAAGGCCATCATCGCCGTCATGAAGTCGGCGTGCGCCACCTTCCAGGCGCTCGAATGGTGCTCGTGCTCGTCATCATCGTGGCGCTTGACGATGATGATCTCGCCGTGGGGCTCCTTGTGGCCTTCCTTGCCGGACATGCCGCGCTCCCGTCAGTTGTCGCGCGCGGCGGCGGCCGCCCAGCCGGAGAGCTGGGTCTCCAGCACGCTGTCGTCACAGGTGACTTTGAGGTCGCTCGCCGGTCCGTCCGCGATGACGATGCCCGGCACGTCCGTGAGCTTCGCGCGCAGCGCCGTCGCGAGGTCGCCGGAGCCGGTGATGGTGATGGCCGGCCCCGCCGCGCCGCCGCGCAGAAGATCGCGCACCCGTCGGGCCAGTTCGTCCAGCGCGCGGGCACGGGAGGCTCCGCTTACGAAGGGGCGCAACACGGCGGCGAGCGCGTCTGAAATGCGTCCCTCCACGGCGTCGAGGCCCTCACCGATGAGGCCGGCGAGCCGATCGCTCTCCTCCGCGCACCAGCGGGCGCGGGCCTCCCCGATCTCCTCCGCGCGGCGCGCGGCGCAGGCGGCCTCGGCAGCGGCGAGCGGCTGCTCGCAGGCGGCCAGCGCGCGGGCCGCCTCCTCCAGCGCGAGGCGCCGGGCTTCCTCGGCCGCCGTGCGGATGGCCTCCGCTCCGGGCGGCTCATGCGGGTGCAGGGCGGGGGTCGGCGTGAGCCCCGGCACGGGCGGCACGGCGGTCACCGGAGCGGAGCCCCGGACCGCTCCCCGCGGCGCGACGCCGAAATGCGGCAGATGATGGAGAAGCGCGGTGGTGCTCATGCGCGGGCGTCCTGATGCAGCCACTGACGCAGGATCGCGGCGGCCTGCTCCTCATCGAACTCGACGATCTGCTCCAGCCGCTTCTGGGGTGAGCGGCTGAGCCGGCTGGTGAGATCCTCAATGAGGCTGAGTGCGCCTGGCGCCTCCTCCCCTGCGGCGCCATCACCCGGCACCACGGACGGGCCGGCGACGGCGGCGAGCGGTGCGCCTCCCGCCAGCATGGCGGCCTCGATGGCGTCCGCATCCTCCACCTCGTCGCGCTCCGGCCGGGCGAGGATGGCGCGTACGGCGGGCCTGAGGCCGAACCAGATCACGAAGCCGGCGACGATGAGGATGGTGGCCGCATTTATCATGGTGCCGGCCTGACGCAGCAGCAGCTCGGACCACGGCAAGGGCGGCACCGGTTCCAGCCCCGCGCCCCCGTTCGCAAAGGAGACGGCAGCGACCTTCAGCTTGTCGCCGCGCTCCTTGTCGAAACCGGAAGCAGAGGCGACCAACTGCTCCACCTCGTAGAGCTGCTGCTCCACGGGAATGGCATCTGCGCCCCCTGCCGCACCGACGAGGCGCTCCTTGTTCACCAGCACGGCGATGGAGAGGCCGCGCACCACGAAGGCCTCGCGCACGGTCTGCACGGTGCGGGTGGAGACCTCGAAATTGGTCAATTCCTCGCGGCGGGAGGAGTTCTCGTTGGAATCGGTGCCGCCGTCGCCCTGCTGCTGCTGGCCGGGGATGTTCTGCTGCACCGAGGTGTTGGGCTGCTTGGTCTTGTTCTGGCTCTGGCCCAGCTCCTTCACCACCCGCACGGAGCGCTCCACCTTGGAGGCGGGATCGAACGTGGTTTCGGAGGTGGTCACGCGATCCGTGTCGAGGCGGGCGGAGACCTGCACCTCGAAATTGCCGAGGCCGAGATAGGGCGCGAGCGTGCGGCGGACCTTCTCCTCGGTCTCGCGGCCCACCTGCTGCTGGAGCATGGATTTCTTGCCGGCGGCGGCGCTGGCACCGTCCTCGCTGGAGGAGAGCACCGCGCCCTCGGTGCTGAGCACCGTCACCTGGTCCATCTTCAGGCCGGGAATGGCGGCGGCGACGAGGTGGCGGATGGCCTGCGCGGTGGAGGCGTCCTCCGCCGTCTCGGTGCGGATGACGACGGAGGCGGAGGCGCTCTGCTGGTCGCGCCGGAACGAGCCGCGCTCGGGCAGGACGATGTGGACGCGCGCCGCCTTGATGCCCTTCATGGTCTGGATGGTGCGGGCAAGCTCGCCCTCCAGCGCGCGCACCCGCGTCACCTCCTGCATGAAGGAGGTGAGGCCGAAGGCGCGGACGTCGTTGAACAATTCGTAGCCGGTGTTGCCGCTCTGCGGCAGGCCTTTCACCGCCAGCAGCATGCGGGCGCGGGCGGTGTCGGAATGGGAGACGAGGACGGTGGTGCCGTCGGCATTCACGTCGAAGGCGATGCCCGCGTCCTTCAGCGCGCCGCCGATGCGGTTCACGTCCTCGCGGGTGAGGTTGGCATAAAGCGGCTCGCGCTCGGGCTGGCCGAGATACCACGCGCCGAGCGCCACCGCCGCCACTGCGGTGAGGCCGATCAGCGCCAGCGCGATCAGGCGCCGGGCGCCGAGGTCGCGCAGATTGCGCCAGAGTTGCTCCAACTGTTCCTTGCCGATCATCGGCGGGATCTCGTCTGATTGCGGCACGCGGACGCGCACCTCAGGGACCGGGCACGCGCGGGGGACGGACCCGTCGCGCTCATGTGCCTCGGGCGGCAATCTCGACGGTCAAACTTGCATGGGCGTTGCGGGGGCTTTGCATCTCCCCTCTCCCCTTGCGGGAGAGGGGAAGAGGACGAAAAAAATGGCCACGCTCCGGGGGGCGGAGGTGGCCGAGGGGGGCGTCGGGGGGACGCAGAAACTCAGGGCGCGCCGGAAGGCCGCCGGAGGGAGCGGCACCGGCGCGCGGACCGCCGCGCCCGGAGGCGCGGCGGGGGACGCGATCAACGGAACAGGGTCATCACGTTCTGCGAAGAGCTGTTCGCGATGGACAGGGACTGCACCGCGAGCTGCTGCTGCGTCTGCAGGGCCTTCAGCTTGGTCGACTCCTCTTCCATGTTGGCATCCACGAGGGTGCCGATGGACGAGGTGTTGAGGTCGATCAGGCTCTGGGCGAAGGTCTGCTGCGAGTCGAGCCGGGTCGAGGTGGTGCCGAGCGTGGTGGCGCCGTTCTGCAGCTGCTGCATGGTGGCGTCGACGATCTTCACATAGGCCTGGATCTTCGCGAGGTCGGCATCGGTGTTGCCGAGGCCCGACACGTCGAAGTCCGTGATGGCTTCGGTGCCGGCCGTGGCGGTGCCGCCGATGACGTACTTGGTGTCCATGAAGCCCTTGAGGCTGCCCGCGGTCGTGTCCACGGTCACGGTGGCGCCGCCGGTGATGTTCGCGGCCGTCGCCACGGCCGTGACGGCCTTGTCGAGGGTCGTGGACGTGCCGGTGGAGGTGCCGGTGGTGGAGGCGTCATAGACGGTGAAGGTGCCGGTATCGATGGCGGTGGAGCCCACCGTCACGGTCGAGCCGGTCCGCGAGAAGGACGACAGCAGGTTCTTGGTGCCGTTGAAGCCAGCCGCGCTGGAATCGACGGAGAGCCAGTTGCTGCCGTTCATCACGGTGTTGTCGGCCGTGGTCTTGATTTCGCTGACGTAGGACGAGATTTCCGTCTGCAGCTTGGCCCGGTCGACGTTCGGCGAGAGGGCGGCCGTCAGGTTGTTCTTGATCTTCGCCAGCGAGGCGACCACCGCGTTGACGCCGCTGGAAGCCGCATCCACCGAGTTCTTGTCGAGGCTCATGGCATCCTTCACCGCGCCCAGCGCCCCGTTGTCGGAGGTGAGGGTGGTGGCGATGGACCAGTAGGCCGCGCCGTCGTTCGCGGAGTTGATCCGCTTGCCGGTGGAGACGTGGGCGTTGGTGGTGTCGAGGTTGGAGTTGATCGTCCGCAGGGTCTGCAGAGCGACCATGGCGGAGTTGTTGGTGATCAGGCTGGTCATGGGAATGTCCCTCTGTGACTGGAATGAAGGGGGACATGCCGGGCTTGCACCGGCATGGCAGGGCGGCGTCATGCCTTTGGATGGCCGGCCCGCTCGGGGTCCGGCGCCCGGCCCTCTCGGACCGGTCAACCTGCCATGGAAGAGACATTAGAGGCGCAAGCTTGCGCGAGGCTTGCGGGGAAGAGAACTTGGCGAAGGCGGGGGCACCCATCATCGGCCGCCCTCGCCCTCCCCTCAGGCGAACAGACTGTCGATGTCGTCCTGGGAGACCACGCCCACGTCGTCGGCCAGCGCAGGGCCGTTGAGCAGGGCCTCGTCGCCCTCGCGGGGGATGATGCGGGCGCCCTGGGCCACGACGTCGGCGCCGCCCCAGATGTCGGTCATCCGCGCCACCCGCTCCTCGATGAAGAGCAGCAGCTTCACCACCTTGCGGATGCGCTGGCCGGTGATGTCCTGGAAATTGCAGGCCTCGAAAATCTTCGTGGTCTCGTTCTGGATCTCGGACGCGAGGTCCGCCGCGTCGCCGGTCACCAGCGCGTGCATCTGAAGCATCAGGGCGTCGACGCGCTCAGCCGAGGTGAGGATAGCCTCGGTGGCCCCCTCCGTGTCGGTCACGACGGCCTCCAGCTCGCTGGTGGCGCGCAGCAGCTTCTCACCCCGCGCGCCCTCGGCGTGCAGGCTCGCGATCTCGTGCTTGGTGTGCTGGATCGCGTCCTGGATGGTCTCGATGCCGGCCCACAGCGCATTGCGGTCGCGCTCGCGATCCACCGCCGGATCGCGCGCCTTGAACCGCGCGATTTCCTCGCGCACCTCGGTGAGTTCGCCGAAGATGCGGTGCAGTTGCTCGTCGAGGCCATCCACCGCGAAGAGATCGACGGCGGCGCCGGCGGAACTCGGGGTCTCAATCCTGAAGGGTCGCCGGGCAGCCGACATGTGGGCCTCCTGAAACGCACTATGCTTTGCACCATCCTATAGATCGTCGTTCTTGATTGCGAAAGACGGCCTATTTTCTTGATGCAAGCCTCGCACAAGCCCTGAACATCAGAACAATCCACATCGTTGCGCTCGCCAATCCTGGATAGAGCGTGTTCATCGTCCCCGTTCCCGGAGTGTGTCATGGGAGTTGATCTTGGGATGCCCGTCCTTGTGGTCGACGACTACAAGACCATGGTGCGCATCATCCGAAACCTGCTGAAGCAGATCGGCTTCGAGGACGTGGACGAGGCGGCCGACGGGACCGAGGCGCTCGCCAAGCTGCGCGAGCGCAGCTACGGCCTTGTCATCTCCGACTGGAACATGGAGCCCATGACCGGCTACGAACTCTTGAAGCAGGTGCGCGCCGACGGCGCGCTCGGGCAGATCCCGTTCATCATGGTGACGGCGGAAGCCAAGTCCGAGAACGTGATCGCCGCCAAGAAGGCTGGCGTCAGCAACTACATCGTCAAGCCGTTCAACGCGCAGACGCTCAAGGGCAAGATCGACGCGGTGTTCGAGAACCTCGGCGCCGAAGCCGCGGTCGACGGAGTCCTCCCACCGTTCACGCCAGTCTGCCGGCGGCGCCGCGACGGTAGAGGTCGCGGCCGCCGGCCTTCGCCGCATAGAGCGCGGCATCGGCCGCCGCGAACAGACCGCCCAGCCCATCGGCCCGCGCGGTGGCACCGCCGATGCTCGCCGTGAGGCGGCCGCCGGAGGGATGGGGAATGTTCTCCGCCCTGAGCGCCGCCAGCAGCGCCTCGGCCACCACGTCGCAGCCGGCCTCGTCGGTATCCGGCAGAACCACCGCGAATTCCTCGCCGCCGTAGCGCGCGGCCAGATCCTGGGCCCGGCCGGGCAGCCGCGACAGCACGCCGCCGATGGCGGCCAGCACCGCATCCCCCGCCTGGTGGCCCCACAGGTCGTTCACCACCTTGAAGTGATCGATGTCGATCACCAGCAGCGACACCGGGCCGGCGATGCGCTGCGCTCGGCGCACCGCGCGCTCCATCGCCTCATCGAAGCTGCGCCGGTTGGGCAGGCCGGTCAGCGCATCCACCTGCGACTGGCGCGCAAGGTCGAGATTGAGGCGCAGCAATTCCACCTCATCCGAGGCCACCGCCGCCAGATCGAGCAGCGGCTCCATGTCGAACGCCGCCTCATCCCGCGCGTCGCGCGCCATCACGCACAGCGATCCGATGACGAGATCCGGTGCCACCATCAGGGGCGCGCCCGCATAGAAGCGCAGCGGCAGGTCCGGCACCGCGGGATGACCCGCGAAGCGCGGGTCGCGGCGGGTGTCACCGATCATCAGGGGTTCCGCGCTCGCCACCATCACGTTGCAGAAGGTGTCGCGCCTCGGCACGCTCGAAGGCACCAGATCCGACGTGCGCGATTTCTGCCACTGGTGGGTCGCGTCGATGAGGCCGAGGAAGGCGACATCCGCCCCGTAGAGCCGCCGCGCCAGCCGGGTGAGGCGGTCGAATCGCTCGTCGGGTGGGGTATCCATGAGACCACAGGTCGCAAGGACGCTGAGGCGCTCGGCCTCGTTGGCGGGGGCGGCGGGGGGCGTCCACACGGGCTGAACCTCGATCGATGGCGCTGGGGCGGGCGGACCGGTCGGCGGCGAAGGTGGGGATAACTTTCCGGCAGGCTGGCAGGCCGGCAATCGCGCCGCAACCGGCGTACGGGCGGCACGGCGGCAGCATCACAACCGGGACGGGTGCCACGATTGCAACGCTGAAGATTGCTTCGGGCCCGGGGGGACGGCCGGACGATGGCGTTCGGGGGGAGGGAAGGCGAATCGCGGCCGGGCGCCGTCGGAAGTGGGGATGGCTCGGTGGTCCGTCAGGGACCCGAAAGCCGGCGCCGTGGACGCTGCTGACCGATTCGAACCGAATCGCGCCCGAACCTACGGATTCTGATGGTGAACCGCCCCCGGCAACCTGGGTGGAATCACCCGGCAAAGTCGATTCGGTGGGTCATGCCGGGTAGAAATTTGGTGGAGCCAGGCGGAATCGAACCGCCGACCTCTTGAATGCCATTCAAGCGCTCTCCCAACTGAGCTATGGCCCCACCGGGCCGCGGGCTGCGCACTTTCCGCTCGAACACCAAGGTCGAAAAACCTCGGCAGGAGAGCCAGTTAGCGCGCCGGGAAGTCCCGCGGCGGGGTGCCCGGCGACTCACGTCCGCCGAGCGAGAGCGGCCTTAAAGCACAGGCCGCGTCGGGTATCAAGCCTCTTCGTCGTCTTCGAGGCCCTCACCGATCAGATCGGAGACGTCGTCCCCATCATCTTCGTCTTCCTCGAGGAACGTGTCGTCGTCACCGGCCTCGATGTCGTCATCCACATCCACGTCGTCGCCGACCGCCACCTTGGAGGGGGCCGCAGCTTCCTCGTCGGCTTCCTCGAGGCTGATGACCTCGGCCTCGGTCTCCTCGCCGTCCGCCTCTTCGACAGCGGCAGCGCGCGGCTCGGCGCCGCGGGCAGCGGGTTCAAAATAAGACCTCGGATAGGATTCCCCCGTGAACGGCGACACGATGGGGTCCTTGTTGAGGTCGTAAAACTTGCGCCCCGTAACCGGACAGATGCGCTTGGTGCCGAGTTCGGGCTTCGCCACGGCAAAGTTCCTCGGAGCTGTATAAGGAGCGTGCTCCATTGGCGTTTCGCCCGCCCCCTGTCAAGGGCAGATCATCATGGCCTCGCAACAGCGTGACGCCGTAAGCGACGGCGTGCTAGACGACGGCCGGCACAGAACATGCGGCGATCGCCCCGGCCGAGGCTGGCGGCAGACCGCCCGAGCGAGGCAGGAATGGTCAATCCCGAACCCGCAACCGCAGGCGCTTCCGAAGCTCACGGCCACGGCACGGGCGAGGCCCACCCCGCCACCGGGCGCCGCTCCCCCGCGCTGTCGGGCCGGGTCCGGGTTCCCGGCGACAAATCTGTCTCGCACCGGGCGCTGATTTTCGGGCTGTTCGCGGAAGGCACGACCCACATCACCGGCCTGCTCGAAGGCGAGGACGTGCTGAATACCGCCAAGGCCTGCGCAGCGCTGGGCGCCTGCGTCACCCGCACCGGCGAAGGCGCCTGGGAGGTGACGGGCACCGGCGGTCGCGGACTCGCCTCCCCGGCCGCCCCGCTCGATTTCGGCAATTCCGGCACCGGCGTGCGGCTGATGATGGGCGCGGTGGCGGGCCAGAACGTCATCGCCGGCTTCGACGGCGACGCAAGCCTGCGCCGCAGGCCGATGAAGCGCGTGCTCGATCCGCTCGGCCAGATGGGCGTCGAGGTGGTGTCCTCGGCCGAGGGCGGCCGCCTGCCGCTCACCCTGAAAGGCAGCAGCGCGACCAAGGCCATCACCTATGAGACCCCGGTTCCCTCCGCGCAGGTGAAATCGGCCGTGCTGCTCGCCGGCCTCGGCGCCGAAGGCGAGACAGTGGTGATCGAGCGCGAGGCCACCCGCGACCATACCGAGCGGATGCTGGCGCATTTCGGGGCCGACATCACCGTCGCGCCCCACGGCGCCCATGGCCGCCGCATCGCCCTCAAGGGGCGCCCGCACCTCGTCGCCGCGCCGGTGGACGTGCCGGCCGATCCTTCCTCCGCCGCCTTCCCGCTGGTGGCGGCGCTGATCGTGCCCGGGTCGGACATCATCCTCACCGATGTGATGATGAACCCGCTGCGCACCGGTCTCATCACCACCCTCCTTGAGATGGGCGCCGACATCACCGTCGTCGCCGAGCGCACCGAGGGTGGCGAGCGGGTGGCGGACCTCCGGGTGCGCCATTCGCGGCTTAAGGGCGTGGAGGTGCCGCCCGAACGGGCGCCGGCCATGATCGACGAATATCCCGTCCTCGCCGTCGCCGCTGCCTTCGCCGAGGGCACCACAGCCATGCGCGGCCTGTCCGAGCTGCGGGTGAAGGAGAGCGACCGCCTCGCCGCCGTGGCGGCCGGCCTTGCCGCCTGCGACATCGCCCATGAGGTGAAGGGCGACGACCTCCTCGTCACCGGCGCCACGACGGTCAAGGGCGGCGGCCCGGTGGAGACCCACATGGATCACCGTATCGCCATGTCCTTCCTGGTGCTGGGCCTCGCCAGCGACGAGGGGGTGAGCGTGGACGACGTGGCCTTCATCGCCACTTCCTTCCCCACCTTCATGCCCATGATGCGCGGCCTCGGCGCCGTCATCGACTGACGGGGCGGCCATGGTCATCGCCATCGACGGGCCGGCTGCGTCTGGCAAGGGCACGCTGGCCCGGCGGCTCGCCGCGCATTACGGCCTGCCACATCTCGACACCGGCCTGCTCTACCGGGCGGTCGGGGCGCGCTGCCTCGCCGAGGGACGCCTCGGCGATGAAGAGGCATCGGTGGAGGCCGCCCGCAAGCTCGACGTGTCGGCGCTGAACCCGGACGCGCTACGCACCGCGGAGCTCGGCGAGGCAGCATCCGTCGTCGCCGCCCGGCCGGGTGTTCGCGCCGCTCTTCTGGACCTGCAACGCCGTTTCGCCGCACAGACGGGCGGTGCGGTGCTGGACGGGCGCGACATCGGGACGGTCATCTGCCCGGACGCGCCGGCCAAACTGTTCGTCACCGCGCGACCCGAGGTGCGGGCCGACCGGCGCTTCCGGGAATTGATCGGTCGGGGCGAAGAGATCGCCTATGAGGCCGTGCTGGCCGACATCCTGAAGCGCGACGAGCGCGATTCGGGCCGCTCCAGCGCGCCCCTCCTCAAGGCGGATGACGCCGTGCTGCTCGACACTTCCGACCTCGGCATCGAGGCCGCCTTCGCGGCGGCGCTTGCCATCGTGGAAGCGCGCCGGGGCTAGGCTGCGACGGGGAGCTGCGGGCGGATGCGCAGGGTGAACGCCTCCAGATCCGCCATCCGCTTGTCGAAGGCGGGGGCCAGCGGCTTCAGGACCAGCGAACGCGGCGCCAGCTGACGCTCCAGCGCCACCACCTGCTCCACCACGTCCCCCTCGGTGCCGATCAGCGAATCCGCGATCATCCGATCGAGGTCGAACCACGGCGCCCAGTCCGGACGCACCTTTTCCGTGGTCGCCTTCATGCGCTCGACGAACGGAGCGAGGAAGGCGCTCGCCTCGTCCTGCGCCTGCGCCCGGCTGTCGGCGAGGTGGAGGAAGCGCAGGAGGGTGAGGCACCGTTCCGCATCCGGCGCGGCAGCGCGATACTGCCCCACGCTCTCCGCGATGCCGGCGAGGGGAAAGGGCGGCGCCGCCATGATGCCGTAACCGCGCCGGGCGGCGAGGGCGACCGTCTCGGCCGTCGCCGAGGCGATATGGATGGGCACGGGCGCCTGAACCGGGCGCGGCACCAGTTCGAGGCCGTTGACCTTGAAGAACGCCCCCTCTTGGGTCACCGGCCCGCCCTCCAGCAGCGCGGCGACGAGATCGAGCGCTTCCAGCATCCGGCCGCGGCTCTCCGCCTTCGCCACGCCGAAATGCTGCTCGTGCAGGGGAAACGGCCCGCCGCGGGCAACCCCGAGTTCGAACCGGCCGCCGGACAGGATGTCCACGGTGGCCGCGTCCTCGGCCACGCCCACGGGATGATGCAGCGGCAGCAGCACCGCCGCGGCGCCGAGCCGGATGCGCGTGGTGCGGCCGGCGAGATAGGCGAGGATGGCGAGGCAGGAGGGGCTCGCCGCCTGCGGATTGAAATGATGCTCGGCGATCCACGCTTCCTCAAAGCCGAGATCCTCCACCCGCTCAACGAGCGCGGTCGGCTCGGCATAGGCGGAGGCATAGTCCTGCCGGGGGTTTTCATAGGTGCAGAAGAGGCCCAATCGCATGGCAATCCCCGGAGCGGAATGAGCGGGCGCCGACCTGCGGCCGGCACCCGGCGTGAAATGACGCTATATTAATTTGAATACAGCTTTCACGCCATGCTCCGACCCCGCCGAGCCATGCTGCGACGTTTCGCCCTTTTCTCCTCGGCGGGGGCGCCCTATTGAGGACACCGATCATCCGGAGCGCCCCATGGCCAGCTACGTCTTCCAGCCACAGCCCCATCCGCATCTGCCCATCGTCGGCAGCGACGCGGTCTTCCCGGTGCACCGCATCTATTGCGTCGGCCGCAACTTCGCCGACCATGCGGTGGAGATGGGCCACGACCCCAACAAGGAGCCGCCCTTCTTCTTCCAGAAGAATCCGGACACGCTGGTGCGCTCGGGCTCGACCATCTCCTATCCCAAGCTCACCAAGGACCTGCACCACGAGGTGGAGCTGGTAGTGGCTCTGAAGGAAGGCGGAGAGGACATTCCGGTGGAGCGGGCCCTCGATCACGTGTTCGGCTACGGCGTCGGCCTCGACCTGACGCGGCGCGACCTGCAGGGCGAGGCCAAGAAGCTCGGCCGCCCATGGGAAACCGGCAAGGCCTTCGAGGAATCCGCCCCCTGCTCGGCCATCCTCCCGGTGGCCACCGCCGGCCACCCCGGCGCCGGCCGTATCTTCCTGAAGATCAACGACCGGATGAAGCAGGAAGGCAACCTCAACCAGATGATCTGGAAGGTGCCGGAGATGATCGCCACCCTCTCCACCCTGTTCCGCCTCGCCCCCGGCGACCTCATCTTCGCCGGCACCCCGGCGGGCGTCGGCCCTGTGCACAAGGGTGACGTGCTGGAAGGCGGTATCGAGGGCGTCGGCGAGATCCGGCTGACAGTGGACTGATTGCCAGGTAAAAAAAGGCCCGTGAATTCATCACGGGCCTTGGCCGGCAGGGCGGCACCTGAGCGACCTGCCCTTCAGGCGGCTTTGATCGCGAGCACCGCGTTCAGGCCACCGAAGGCGAAGGCGTTGACGAGGGCGATTTCCGCCGCGGCCGCCCGCGGAGCGTTGGGCACGCAGTCCACGTCGCACTCGGGATCGTGCTCGCGGAAATTCAGCGTCGGCGGCAGGAAGCCGTTGCGCATACCCAGGAGCGCCGCCGTCACGCCCAGCGCCCCCGAGGCGCCGAAGCAGTGCCCGGTCATGGATTTGAGCGAGGAGACCGGCACCTTGGCGAGCCGGTCGCCCAGCACCGTGCGCAATGACGTCGTCTCGGTCTTGTCGTTCAGCACCGTTCCGGTGCCATGGGCGGCGACATAATCCACCGCCCCCGCATCCAGCCCGGCATCGTCCAGCGCCGCGGAAATGGCGCGGGCGGTGCTGGAGGCGTCGGGTGCCGTCAGGTCAGCGCCATCGGCGGTCATGCCGAAGCCGAGCACCTCGCCGAGAATGGTGGCGCCGCGGGCCTTGGCCCGCTCCATCTCCTCCAGCACCAGCACGGCCGCGCCTTCGCCCAGCACCAGCCCGCTGCGGTCCTTGGAGAAGGGGCGGCAGGTGTCGGAAGCGAGCACGCGCAGAGCTTCCCAGCTCTTCACCATGCCCAGCGTCAGCGGGGCCTCGCAGCCGCCGGTGACGGCCATGTCCAGCATTCCGCCGCGGATCATCTGGAAGGCGACGCCGATGGCGTGGGAGGCGGAGGAGCAGGCCGAGGCGGTGCTGAAGCTCGGCCCGGTGATGCGGTACGCCATGGAAATCTGGCTTGCCGCCGAGGAGGGCATGACGCGCGGCACCGTGAAGGGCAGCGGACGGGCGCCGTCGCGGAGGATGCGCACATAGCCTTCTTCTAGCGTCTGGCAGCCCACCGCCGCGCCAAAGATGACACCGGCCTTCTGCGGCGATACGCCCTCGGTGGCGCCCGCCGCCTCGGTCATCGCCTCCGCCGCTGCGAGCAGGGCGAACTGCCCGGACCGATCAACCGTGGAAATCTGTCGCGGGGTGAAGTGTGCTTCGGCCGAATAGCCCGGCACCTCCCCCACCACCCGGGTCTTCACCTGCTCCTGCGGCACCAGGGTCAGAGGGCCGATGCCGCCGCGCCCCTCCTGCAGGGCTGCGAGATGGGCGGGAATGCCGAGGCCAAGGGCGGAAACGGCACCGATGCCGGTGATGGCGACCCTGCGGCTCATCGGGCCGGCTGCGCCGTGGAAACCTTGGCGGCCCTTGCGTCGATGAGTTGCTCGACGGCTTCGAGCAAGGCGAAGACCTTCACGTCATTGCTTTCGAGCACCCCCTGGGACGGCACCTCGATACCGAAGCGCTCCTCGATCCTGAA